>CAZBZH010000029.1:0-17116 GCA_964496265.1 uncultured Acidobacteriota bacterium
CGATGGTAAGGTCGCGACGGTCTGGTACGGGCCCGCGCAGCCTTGCGACTAGCCACGGAACAGACCGGCTCGACCGGCTCCATCACGAGGCTTCGAGGAAGTCGAAGGGGCCGCAGCAGAACATCCCGGCCGGGTCCAGGGCCGCCTTGAGCTTCTGCATCATCCCCCGGGCCGGCGGGGGCACCTCGATCCAGACCACGTCGGGCGCACCCTCCGGCCACTGCTCGACGGCGATGAAGCCGCCGTGGCTTCGGGCGCCCAGGCGGATGCGCTCCAGTTCGCCGACCAACCGGTCGTCGGAAGAGAGGATCCAGCTGATCCCCGAGCCGGGGAGGCCGACGATGCAAAGCTCCGCCGGCAGGTCTAGATCCCGCAACAATTCCGCGTGGGCCGCGGGTGGCGTATGCAGTCGCAGGCGTGTCCCGCAACCGCTCCGGGACCCGGCTGCCGGGCCGCCGGTCAGGAGTTCGCGCACCTCGTGAATCACCGGCGCGAATCCCTCGGCATCCCGGTGGGGTTCGAGAGACAGTTCCCCGGCCAGGGTGCGGGCGCCGTGATCGACCTGTTCCGCCAGCGCCTCGGCGACCCCCTCGAAGTGCAGCCAGAGCCGCGGGTCGTCGCCGCGGGAAGCAGGGCCACCCCCCTGGCGATACAGGCCGTAGGCCAGCGGAAGCGCCTGCTCGTAGACCGCCTGGACCGCGAGTTCCGCCTCGGCCCGGTCGTTGACGGGGACGTGCAGCACTGCGTTCGCCTGGGGCGCCGGGGACAGTTTGAGGTCGGCCTCGACCAGCACGCCGAGGCTCCCGTAGGAACCGATGTAGAGCCGGGTCAGGTCATGGCCGGTGACGTTCCGGAACTCCATGCCCCCGGAGCGCACCGCTTCACCGTCGGGCCGCACCAGCCGGGTGCCGATGACCCAGTCCCGTGCGGTGCCGAGCCGGAACCGGCGCGGGCCGAAGGCATCGCAGGCCAGGGTGCCTGCCAGGGTGGCGCCGGGTTCGGCGAAAGGGTCCAGCGGCAGGCGTTGGCCGTGGGGAGCCAGGTGCGCTTCCAGGTCGGCCAGGGTCGCGCCGGCACCGGCGCAGAGCGTCAGGTCTTCGGGGCGATGATGCCCCACGCCGCCGAGGCGATCGACGCAGAGGAACAGGTCGGCAGGAGACGTGCGCTCCCAGGGATAGCGGCGGGTATCGCCGCCCCGCGCCTGGATACGCCAACGCTGCTCGCCGGCCAGACGCACGACCTGCTGGAGTTGTTCCAGATCCGCCGGATGCACCGTCGGGGCCTCGGAGGAACAACCCTTTGCGGCAGCCTGTTCGTCGGCGCGGGCCTGGGGGCCCTTCACTGCGCCGGCGCCGCAGATGCGCTCCAGTTCCGCCGCGATCCGGCTCACAGCCAGCCGCCCCCACGCCGGGCCTGCTCCACGTCGCGGCAGCGGCTGCCCCGCCGGATTCCCACAGTCCCCTCGGCGAGGGCGTCGAGTTCGGGTGGGGTGATCGATTCAGGCTTCGCCGGGGTCATGCCCGCATCCTAGCGTGCCTGTTCCGCTCCCTCGCCCGGCTGCCAGACCGAGCGGATCGCTTCCATCATGCGCGGCGTTGCCAGCTGAAAGTTGCGCCCAACGGGCCGGGGACGGGGGAACCATTTCCAGAGGAAGGAGCCGACGACCACCGGCTCGTTCTCCACCGCCTCGAGGGCGACCTCGAGACACTCCGCCTGGAACGGTTCCGCCTCTTCGCCGTCGGTCGGGTAGGCCCACGGCTGCCGGGCCGCATCGAAGGATCGGTTGTAGCCGAGTTCGGTGAACACGATCTGCCGGTCATGCTTCTTGGCGAAGGTGCGCAGCATGCCCATCCGCTTGCTCCATGCGGCCTCGAGCTGCTTGCGCGTCGGGCGCTCCTCGCTGTCGGTCAGCGGGAAGTAGGCGTGGACGCCGATGATGTCCAGGGCGTCCCAGAAGGTGACGCGCTCGTAGTCCGCCCAGTTGGCGCCGTAGGTCAGCTTGGCGCCGGTCTGCTTGCGCACGTTCTCGATGATCCCGCGCCAGCGCTTCTCGAAATGAAGGGTTCTGTCCAACTCCGTGGCGATGACCAGGCCGTCGGCCTCGCGACAGGCCCGGGCGATCTTGACGATCCACTCCTCGTAGGCGTTGAAGAAGCGGTCCCACTGGCTCGCGCTCTCGAACTCGATCTCACCGCGCCACTTGAAGCCGGAGCCCCAGTAGGCGAGGTGGGGCTTGATCAGCACCCGCATACCCCGGGCCTTCGCCTCGCGGATAGGCCGCACCAGCCATTCGGGCGGGTTCTCGGGATCGAAGTCCTGATAGCGCACCGAGCCGTCCCGGCGGATGCCGGCGTAGGGGTGGGTCGCGACCCAGTCGGCGCCGACTTCACGGAGATCGTCGAGGGTCGGGCCCATCACGTCGAGCCCCCACTCGTGCCCGCTGGTGTGGGTGGAAACCACGATCCCCCGCACGGTGGGGGAGTCCTGGGCCTTCGAGCGGGCGGCGAGCTTGCCGGTGGCCGCCAGGACCACGAGGCCGAGGACGGCGGCCAGGGCCAGGATCGGCAGCCGGTACGTGCGCTTGGAGGGGGCGTTGTTCATGAAGGAATTGTCCCATGGGGCCGGGGCCGTTGGCCAGCGGGCCGCCGGGAGAGGCCCGGACCGGGGTGGCCGGTCTCGGATGGGTTTCGTTGGACCATGCAGAGGGTAGTTTGGGTTCCCTGACCCTCATATGCCAAGCCTCCGGAGTCCGCGGTCGCGGACTATCGGGGCAGGCAGTCCTCCGGCGTCACCCCGGGCTTGCGTGCCCACAGCTCGATATCCGGCCCGGGGCGAACAATCCGATCGAAGCCGCGCAGGGGCAGGTAGAAGGCGTCCTGCTGATCGTAGGGCAGCCCCTCGGTGTCGGGGCCGTTACCCTCGATGACCGTGAGCCGGTCGTAACATCGATCCAGCATCGCCGGAATCTCGTCGGGGACCGGATCGTAGGGGATCAGCGGGGAGCGATGCACCACGAAGTGATGCGGCATCATCCCGAGGCCGATGGCGTCCTTCTCCTGAGGGCTGAGCCATCGATCCTCCTCGAGCTCCGGATCGTTGAGGCGAAAGCGCTTCGCCTCGGAGTCCCAGGAAAGGTTCATGAATCCCAGGGGAGCCATGAATCGCTGCACGACTCCATCGCATCCGTAGGCCGAGTTCACGCCGAGCAGGCTCCAATCGGACCCGGTCTGAGCCACGGTCCAGTTGTCGCCGTCTTCGTAGCGGTCGTGGAGTTGCTTGCCCGACTGTTCATCCAGCGCCTGCTCCGCGAGGAACCGGCTGTCTTCCATCCCGCTCAGCCGGTTGAAGCCGCTGATCGCCATCTCCGACGGCAGGATCAGCGGAATCGCGATCGCCGCGGCGATTCCCGCGAAGCGCAGCCGGTTCACCGCTTCGATGGTCGAGCCCCGCGGCGAGAACTTGGAGATCAACCACCCCGCAACGACACACACCAACACCGCCGCCGCGATGCAGAGGAAAGGCAGCAGCGGGATCATGTAGCGCACGAAGACGGTGTAGCCCTTGCCCGAGATCAGATAGAACGCCAGCGGAAACGCCAGCAGTCCCAGCGCCCGGAGCCGGTAGCGCCAGACGACGTAACCGACGCCGAGCAGCGAGCCGATGTAAAGGGGCAGCCCCATGCCGAAGGGCAGCGAGAAGATCGGGTGGTAGAACCAGCCGCGCATCGAGACCACCCGGTGGCCCACACCCAGGTGGCGGATCTCGCCGCTGAATTCGGCGATGAAGTTCTTGAAGTCCAGCAGCAGGTAGGGCGAACCCGCGAAGAATGCCGCCACCATCAGGCCCGCGGCACCCAGAAGCCTGGGTGAGATCAAGGCCCGGAGGAGGCCACCCTCACGCTTCCAACCTCTGGCGGCACCCGGACCGCTGCCGCCGAGCAGGTGTCCGGCCAGGATCGCGAAGCAAAACGGCGCCGCGCTGTACTTGATCGAGGTCGCCAGCCCGCCGAGGATCGCGGCCCCGGCGTAGTTCAGGAACGGCCGGTCGCCGAGCACGGTGGTTCGCCGCGACTCATCGCCGCCTGGTTCCCGCGCTGCGTCCTGACCGTCGCCGTCCGGGTCCAGCCGGCCGGTCATGCGCGCCACGAAGACCATCCCCCCCATGATGAAGGCGGTCATCGGCACATCGGTCACTCCGAAGTGCGAGTCCCGGGCGTGGAGGAAGCAGAGCGCCAGGAACAGCGCGGCGACCAGGCCGACGCGCCGGTCGAACAGGCGGCGGCCGACGAGGTAGGTCAACGCGACCGTCCACACCCCGAGCAAGGCCGCGAGTGAGCGGGCCAGTCGATAGACTTCGGGGACGTTCTGGGAGAAGTAGGCGTCGGGGTAGCTTCCCGCCAACCCGGCCTTCAGCGCCCCCAACCCCGAGACCATGTACATGAAGAAGGTCGGGTAGGCGAAGAAGTGCGGGTTGAGGTCACCGCTCCAGAAGCCCATGGCGTGTTCGACGATGGTGGTCTCGTCGGGCCGCGCTTCCAGGTAGGGCAGGCCGAAGCCGATGCCCTGGAAACGCACGAAGGCGGCCAGCGCCAGGATGAACAGCAACACGATCCGGGGCGCGTAGCGGGTCATCGCCGCACCTCCGGTCGTGGGTGTCCGGTTCGCCGTTTCCAGAGGGATAGCCGCGCAGCTCCACCGGCGATTTGCGCGGTCGCGTTCTGGCTGCCGCCTCGAAGCTCGACCGGATCGAAGCTGCGGCGCAGCACCGCGGCGTCATCGGCGTCGACCCCCCAGGCCAGCATGTAGTCCACCACCGGCCAGGTACCCCAGTCCATCGAGCCTGCCCGGCAGTACGCGTCGAGCGGGTGGGGAATCGTGGAGGCGTCGGCGCGGAAGCGAATCGGGAAGTGGGGCAGCAGAGCCGAGTAGTTCCCCAGATTGACCGCACCCTCCAGGCCGTAGTGGGCGCCGGCGTTGAGCAGCGGATCGAAGCGCGGCCACGGCGACGAGCCGGGTGTGCGGCAGACCGTCGCCGGGTCGAAGCGGCTGGTCACCACCGTGGCTCCCGCCGGCACCGAACTGCGTCCTGCGACGAAGGCTTCCACATCTCCGGCCATCGGCCAGAGCAACCACAGGCTGAGGCTCACGCTGACCGCGGCCATCAGCGCCGCCGCCACGCCGAAGCCCTGCCGCAGCAGTCCCGCTGCGGGCAGCCGCAGCAGCGGCAGCAGCAGCAGCAGGATCATCCAGGGGAAGCGCTCGTTGAAGATTCCGCCGCCGCCGAACCGTCGGGGAGAGGCGAAGTAGACCAGCACCAGGCCGACCGCCAGCATCGCCAGCCAGCGAGTTGGCGTGTCGCCGAGCAGGTGGGCGTTGCGCGCGTTGACGTCGTCGAGCCGGGGTTCGCCCCCGCGGGCACGGTTCCAGAGCCCCCACAGCACCAGCCCCAGCAGCAACACGCCGGGCACCGTCTGAAGCGAGGAGATCGCCACGGTGGAGAAGAACATCAGGTCCCCCATCAGCTGGTGGGGCAGGCGCCAGAACGCCACGTCGCCGCCGCCGCCCCGCATCAGGAACCAGCCGAGCAGTCCCGCCATCGGCAAACAGAGCAGCCACGTTTCCAGCACCCGGCGGCCCAACGAGGGTGCCAGCTTCAACAGTTCCTCGGGTTCCGGCATCTCACCGCCGGCGAGCTGCTCCTCGTTGGGCGCGAGCAAGCCGCGCCAGGCGAAGGGCCAGATCAGAAGCGCCAGGCCGAAGGCGGCGAAGGGCACCAGGTGGGTCCAGAACAGCACGATGCCCCAGGCGTTCCAGGCCGCGAAGCGGGCCAGCGGTCCGCCGGCGCGCAGGTGCCACACGGTGGCCAGGGCGAACAACAGCAGCGGGACCGCCAGCACGTAGCTGTAGAAACCCATCAGCAGGGTGAAGTTGAGCGCCGCCGGCAACGCCAGCAGCGCCGTGGGGAACGGCGGCCGGCCCAGTGCGGACAACAGGACCACAACCCCCACCGCGAACAGGCCGAGATAGAGCGTGAGGAAGATCCGCTCCACCGTCAGCGGCGAGAACAGGTTGAGCAGGGGAAAGCCGACGAGTTGGAAGCCCAGGTTGGGGTTGGCCAGGCTGCCCAGGGTGTAGTGCTCGGTGACCTCGGGCAACTCCCGGCCGAGCCCGTCGAGCAGCACCAGGTTGTAGACATGCTGGGGCCCGTCCTGGGTCGGCACGTAGGGCGCGGCCCAGACGAAGCCGATCAGCGCGAGGACCAGCAAGCCGTAGAGGGCGGCCTGAACCGGAGTGCTCAAGAACCGGCGACCCTCCAGGCCGAAAGCCCCGCCCGGCCCAGGGCGTAGAGCAGGAAGATCGCTCCCAGGGGCACCAGCAAGATGCCGAGCGAGGGGTCCCCCTCGTAGTTGAGGATGCCGCCGGCGAAGAAGCCCAGGGGCATGACCACCGCTCCCAACCGCAGCCACAGGGAGACCGAGCCGCGGGCCGCGGCGTCGGGCAGGGTGCGCAGCCCCACGGCGGCGAAGGCGAGGCACAGGATTCCCAGCAGGTTGCCGTGGGCGTGGGCCAGGGTCCATAGCTCCCGGCGCATCGGGCTCGAGAGGTAGCTCGAGACCTTCAGCGCGTGGAGCGCTTCCAGGGTCAGCCCCAGCGGCAGCGACACCGCCAGCAGGCCCCAGCCCCAGGCCAGGGCCTTGCCGGTTGCCGGGTCGCGGGTTTCGTTCTGGCTCATGTCACTCACCGATGGAGATGATGCGCCCCTCTTGCAGTTCGAGGAGCGCCAGCAGGCGTTGGTCGTCGGTCAGATAGGTCGGCACTTCGGAAACCCCCTGGCGGCTCAGGTAGTCGAGGATCGCCCGGGCCATGGCGCCTCGCTCTTCGGCCAGGGTGTGATCCCATTCGCCCACGGTCGCTCGCAGTTCGGCGGGCAGGTCGTCGTAGGTTGCCAGGCTGCGCTGGGCGAAACTGCGCACGCTGGGCCAGCCGTCACCCAGGGTCACCGCCAGGGTGGCGTGGATCTGACCCGGGTCTTCCAGCGTGCGGCCGGCGCGTCCCGCCGCCGAGGCGTAGACCGCCCGCTGCACCGGATCCCCGGCCAGCAGCGACGCCACCGCGTCGGACATCTCGAGGGGCGCCTTGTCCTGGCGGAAGGACGGACGGCGATACGCATCTCCCCAGAGACGCTTCATCTCGTCGGCGGCCCACAGCGGACTCCGGTTGAGGTGGCACATGGTGCAGGCGTTGGGCCGGCCCTGCTCGGCGTCCCGCGCCGGATCGGGCACCTCGATCAGGTGGCTGCGGTGGGTCTCGAGGATGCCGTAGACGATCTTGGGCATGTGGCAGTCCAGGCACTGGGATCCGCTGGAGTCGACGGCGTGCATGGTGTGCCCCGCCACGTCGGCGCCGATGTCCTGGTGGCACTGGACGCAGGCCCGGTTGCCCCGCATCGACTCGTAGATCATTCCCTTCGGATCGCCGCCGTGCATCGAGTGGCACCAACCGCAGGTCATCGGTCCCTGCTTGTAGCAGGGGGATTCGATCACCCCCTGGAACTCGTAGGCCGAGAGTCGCGGCGTCCCGTCGGACCAGAAGCGCTGGCTGAACAGATCGTGCCGCGCGGTCCGCGGCGGAGGCAGGTCCCGGGTAACCGGCTTGACGTGATCGAGCAGGTCGTCGCCGCTGCGGTAGGTCGGCCCGGTGTGCATCCAGTCGACGATCATCTCGTCTTCGATCGGCACCCGCTGCCCGTGGCACTGGCCGCAGGCCGAGACCGCCTCGGCCTGATCCTGCCGTTCGGGGTTGACGATGTCGTCGGCGACCTCGCCGCTCAGGTGATAGCCGTAGCGGGTTCCCGGGTTGCGCTGGGCCGCGACGTGAGCCTCACCGGGACCGTGGCAGGACTCGCAGGCGATACCCAGCTCCGCCACGTGGGAATCGAAGGAGTAGCCCTTCTCGATGCCCGGCCGGGGCGCGGTGTTGTGACAAAAGATGCAGTTGTCGTTCCAGCGGGTGGCGTGGGCGTCCCAGTCGGCGTCGTCGGGGCCGAGGAACACGGTGTTCATGTGCAGCCAGCGTTCCCAGCCGATGTGCCAGAGGATCGGCAGACGCTGGTAGATGTGGCCCTCGGCCACCGGCACCTGTTCGAAGTATTGCTGGTAGCGCCGGGAGCCGACGGCGAGCACGACCTCGGCTTCCCGGGTGCCCTCGTCGGCGGGGATGGTCATGTAGAAGCGTCCGTCCCGTTGGAAGGGGCGGGCCTCCTTGCCCATGTAGCGCACGGTCCGGCCGTCGAAGGCACCGACGACCGTCTCCGTTTCGGCCCGCTGGGTCATGGTGCGGTGGTAGGTCTTGCTCCAGCTGGCGTGCTGTTCCAGGTGGCAGGGCCGGCAGGTCTCGGATCCGACGTTGCCCTCCTCCCGGTGGATCAGCGGTTTGGACGCCGCGATGGCCTCGGGGTCGGGGGCGAAGGACAGGCACAGCCCGACGGTCAGCGGCGCCGTCAGAAACAGCGCCAGCAGCAGGAAAACGCGTTGGGCCCGGCCGGTCGACATGGCCCTACAGAATACCAGTAAGAATCAGCCGCCGAGGGACAGGGAGCGGCCGGAGCCCTTGCCCGGATAGGTCCGGGAGTTGGCGCCGGGGTAGGCGTAGCCGTTGATCAGCGCCCTGCGGGGCCGGTCGGACTCGTTGGGCTCGCTGCCGTGGATCGTATAGGGCCCGAACAGCACCACGTCTCCGGGCTGCAGTTCCGGCCGGACCGCGGTGGCCGGGTCGAACTCCGGGGGCAGGCTGCCGTCCCCCGCCAGGTCCAGGTGGCCGCGGGTGCAGCTTCCGGGGATGAAGCTGAGCGGGCCGTTGTCCCGGGTGACCTCGTCGACGGCGATCACCGTCTGCACATAGCTGCCCCGGCCGTTGGGATCCCGCCACTGGGGGGTGCCGTAGCGCCGGTGGGTGCTGTCCTGGTGCCAGGGGAAGGCCACGCCGTCGCCGGGGCTCTTGAAGTGGGCCTGATTGATCAGGTGATCCATGCTGCGGGAGCCGAGGAGCTGGGAGACCGGGCCGAGCAGCCGCGGGTCGGCGCCGATCAACGCCAGCACCGGTTCCGCGGCGCCGCACCAGACGACCCGGCGGATCCGGTGGGGGCTGGTGTCCATCACGAACTGGGAGCCCCGGTGCATGATCATGGCCGGCGATTCGGACCCGGCGTTCGGCGACCGGTCGCCTGCCGGGGACGGCTCGAGGTCGTGAGCGAGCCGCTCGGCGTCGCCGCGGAGCCGATCGAAGGCGCGGCGAATCGGAGCCAATTCACCCGGCCCGAAGAGCTTGCGCAGGGTCACGAACCCCACCCGGTAGAACCTGTCTACCTGCTCCGGGGTCAACGCGGATCGTAGCGATGGGGCTGGAACGCTCACCCGGGAAAGGTACGGTCCGAGCGGGCAGGTAGGTGTGAAACCGTTGAAAAGAGGCCGGATTCCGGTTTGTCGTTCTTTTCCGGAATCCGGCCTGTGGGGTCGCTCGCGAGGTCTCGGGGGAGGCTACTCCTCGAGAATCTGCTCGAAGAACTCGAGAACCCGCGGATCGTCGATCTGACCGAGCCAGAACATCGCCTTCTTGCGAATCTCGGGGTGGCGATCCTCGCCCCGGGCGATCTCCATCAGCGCCGGAACGGCCCGGTCGCCCGGAAGCTGGCTGAGGGCGAAGACCGCCTGCTCCCGCACCTCGAGCAGCGGGTCGTCCTCGATGGCCCGCAGCACCGCCCGCTCGGCCTGCTCGCCGGCGCGCTGGGCCAACCAGAACAGCGCCTGCTTGCGCACCTCCTGGTCGGCGTCCCGGCGCGCCTTCTCGATCAGGAAGTCCAGGGCCCGCTCGTCGTCGCAGAGGTGAATCGGGAAGATCAGTTCCTTGCGGAAATCGGCGTCCTTCTCCCGGCGGTAGGTCGCGATCAGGGCGTCATAGCCCGCCGAGCCCCGGGATGCACCGAGCCAGAAGGCGGCGTTCTCCCGCAGCTTGCGCGGTCCGTCCCCTTCGAGGTAGCCGCGCAGCAGACGATCGGCCCGGCTGTCTTCGTGCTGGGCGATGGCCCCGAGGGCGCCCTCCCGCAGCCGTCGGCCGGGAGCGTCCACCTGGGTTTCCAGCCAATCGAGACTGCTTCGTGCGTCCACCTCGTCGATCACGTGCAGGGTCGCGCCGCCGAAGTCGAGCCGGCAGGCGGCGTCGAAGGTGCGGATCCTGTCGACCCCGCGGGTGTCGGCGCGGACCAGCACCGCGATGCGGCCCGAGGGCACCGGCACGAGGTCATGGTCGCCGCCGCGCATGGTCCAGCCGTGCTGGTCGCCTTCGAGGACGCAGTGGCAGCCCTTGGAGTTGTTGTAGCTGCAGACGTCCCCGCCGCCCTCGACGCTGTCGACGGTCCAGCCGACCCAGACCGCCCGACGGGCCTTGCCGCTGAGCCGCTCGATCTGGTCACCCAGCGCTCCGCTGGCCACGTGCTTCTCCAGAGAGACGTCGGTCGTTTCGATCGCCAGGCTTTGAGGGACCAGGCCGGCGATCGGAGCCGCGGCCAGCAACAGCAGGATCCACAGGAAACGCGCGTTACTTCTCATCGAGCAGCTCCATCAGGAAGTCGGTGGCCTCGGGGGATCCGAGGTTGCCGAGGTTGCGCACGGCGGCGGCCTTCAGTTCGGGGTCATCCTCTTCGCGGGCGATGCGCACCAGCGCCTTGGCGTCGCCGCAGATCATGATCGCCTGGAGGATGCCCTTGCGCAGTTCACGCTCCTTGGTCTTGCCGTAGATGCTCGCCAGGGTCGGGCACTGTCCCGCGATACCGAGACCCTGCACCGCAGCGCGGCGCAGCTCCATCGGCTCGCGATCGCGGCTCGCAATCTCGCGCAGGTGCGGTCCGTCGCCGGCGATGCCGAAGGCGTTGAGGATGCGCTTCTTGATCTCGATGTCCTTCTCCTGCTGGTACAGGGTCCAGAGATCGTCGGTGGCGCCCAGCACACCCAGCAGATTGACCGCCCGGGCCCGCAGCTCGGCCGAGGGTTCCGACTGCGCCGCCTTCAGCACCTGCTCATGAGCGCCGGCGACCATGTAGGCGTTGAGGATGCGGGCCTTGTTCTCTTCGGATGTTTCCTTGACGTAGTAGCGGTCGAGCACCCCGGTGGCGCCCATCACCCCCAGGGTCTGGATCGCGTCGGCGCGCAGCTCCGGCGAAGGCTCGTCCTCGAGCACCTTGACCACCGGGTCGACGGCGCCGCTGATCTGGAACGACTGCAGAATCCGCCGCTTCACGTCACGGTTGGGGCTGTTCCAGTAGAGGTCCTCGAGCATGCGCTCGCTCTCGGGGCCACCGAAGATGCCCAGGTTGCGGATCGCGGCGAGCTGAAGGTCCGGATCGTTGCTGTCCATCGCGATCTCGGCGGACATGGCGACCGCCTCTTCGGAGCCGCTCTGCACCAGCAGGTAGAGCGCCTTGACCTTCTCCTCGCTGGTGCGGTCGCCCCGCAGGTACTTCTTGAGGATCGGGATGCCCTGTTCCGGGTTGGACATCAAGAGGGACTGCAGGGCGATCAGCTTGAGGTCGTCGCCGCCGCGGATGCCTCCCCGGGGGCTGATCTCCGCCTTGAGTTCCCGGGCTTCGTCGGACCAGCGGCTGTCGGGATACTTCTTTTGCAGGCCGGAGAGGACATCGAGGGCGCGGTCGGCTTCGCCCGCACGGTTCAGCGCGTAGGCCTTCCAGTACATCGAGGCGTCGACCCGGTAGCCCTTCTCGATGGCGATGTCGTAGGCCTTGGCCGCCTTGGAGTAGCGGCCGTGGTCGATGTGATCCGAGCCGATGCTGTAGGCGTCCTCGCCGCTCTGGGCCATGACCAGCGTCGCGACCGAGAGCATCAGGACCAGGTACAGCGCCCGGCTCCGGATCGTCAGGTTGGGTTTCCACGGATTCATACTTCGTCTCCAGGGGCGCTCTCGGGGGCGCCCGGTTCGCGGCGAACGGTCTCTTCCAACACGCGGATCTTGAAGATCAGACCGCGGTCGTTGATTCGTTGCCGCAGACGGTTCCAGCTGTCGGGATCGAGCTCACTCGGCGAGTTGGCCACCTCGACGAGGATGCGCTCGAGTTCGTTGAGCAGGTCGGCGATCGGCTCCCGCCCGGCCGCGTCGGCGGTTCGGCGATAGAGCCGGTTGAAATCGGCAAGTTCGGCGGCGAGGTCCCGGGAGCTTTCCAGCTGGCCGGGGTCGTCGGTGTGGCTCCACTCCAGCAGCAGGCGCTGGGAGCGTTGCAGGTGATCTCCGACGGCGGTCAGCATCAGCTGTTCCCGGGCCTCGGGCGTGTTGACCGCCGGGGCGGCCGGATCAGGACCGGTCACGCGGCCCAGCAGGAAGGCGGCGATCAGCGCGGCGGCGACGGCACCGACGGCGGTCAGCCGCGACGCGGTCCAGACGCGATTGCCGCCGCGGAAGCGGGAGCCGGCCTCGACCCGGCGGCGCATCTCGGCGCCGTAGTCCACCGCCGGTTCGGGAATCTCGAGCTCGAGGTTTCCCAGGTCGCGCTCCAGGGCAGCCAACGCCTGACGGCATGTGTCGCAGCTCTCCAGGTGGGCCTCCGTCTCCCGGCGCTCGGCCTCCTCGAGTTCGCCGTAGTAGGCGAGGATCAGCTGTTCTTCGTTGAGATGTTTCATCGGGCTTGCTCCCCGTCGTTCTTCTTCGGCGCTTCGACCAGGGGTTCCAGTCCGGCGCGCATCTTGCGCACTGCGCGGAACACGTGGTTCTTCACCGCGTTGACGCGAATCTCCATGATCTCGGCGATCTCCTTGAGCGGCATGCCCTCGTAGTGGCGCAGGGTGAAGGCGACCCGTTCGTTGGGGGTCAGCGCCGCCATCCGTTCCTGGACCTTGCGGGAGATCTCGTCGCTGCGCAGCATGCGGTCGGGACCGGGTGCGGCGGAGGAGAGCGGCGAGGTCGCCTCGTCGATCTCGCTCTGCTTCCAGCGGCCCCGGCGCCGCAGCAGGTCGACGGCGTAGTTGGACGCGATGCGGAACAGCCACGGGGTCGCCGCGTCCAGGGAGTCGAAGCGGTCCCGGTAGCGGTAGGCTCGCAGGAAGGTTTCCTGGACCACGTCGTCGGCGTCGGCCGAATTCCCGGTCATCCGGTAGGCCGTGCGATACAGGGAGCGGGAATGCTCCTCGACCAGCCGCCCGAAATCCTCTCGTTCGTCGCGGATCGTCATGCCCCTCAAGCTTGCTCCGATAGCGTCCATAGGAGGGTATCAACGCGCCGGGGAGGGATCGGTTAGGTCCGGAGGGGAAGCCGGAGGCGGGAAATCTCGCCTGAACGAAGAAAAAAAGGGCCGGCCCCGAGCTGGGACCGGCCTTTTGGATGCTCAAAACCCGGCCGGGGCCGGGTCGGCAGGCTGCGCTGGATCTACTTGGTCGGGGCAGCGGCCGAGGCGTCGACCAGGCTCTTGACCGCCTCGGGCAGCACGAAGGTCGCCTCGTCGATCTCGATGTTTTCCTGGACCTCCTGGAGGGTCAGCACCTGCTGCATCCCCGCAGCTTCCTGGACCACCTTGAACGGCACCTTGCGACCGTTCAGCTCACGCACGTCTTCGAAGTAGCTGACCGACGGGACTTCACCCATCGGCGTTTCGATTACCGACGAGCTCTTGACCAGCATGCCGCTGGCCACGTCGTAGAAGCGGCTGACCGGCGAGCCGGACTCAGGGGTCAGCTTGACTTCCCAGGCGGGCTTGCCCTTGACGTCGACCTTGCCGACGGTCTCGGCGGACGCGTAGAGGTCCTTCCAGTGGAGCTCCCAGTTGAACATGCTCTCCCGCTTGCGCTGTTCGAGCATGGAACCCTCCACGATGGACGGTCCACTGAACGGGGTGTTCTCCCACATCACCTCGCCGTTGCTCCCTTGCTCGATCTTCCCGAGCTGGGGGATCTCGACGACCATGTAGCTCCGGTTGTCGTCGGTCTCGTACATGGTCGCGGCACCGGTGATGCCCTGGGCGGGCAGCGAGAAGCTGGCCTTGGTCATGCGGTTCTTCAGTTTTTCGTAGGCGGCCTTGCCGCCGGAGGCCTCGACCGAGCGGTCGATGATCTGCTCGGCGGTGGGCATCTCTTCGGCCAGGGCCGGTAGGAACGCGACGCCGAGGGCGAGCAGCACCAGGGCGGAGCGGAGCGTTCTTTGGGACATCTTGTTCTCCAATCGAATAGGGGGCTTGGTTCGGGGGTTCGGGGGGTGTGGCCGGGGGTTACGGGGTCGAGCCATCCTCGACCGAGCCTCGAGCGCGGGCCTCGGCCTCAATCCAGTCTAACGCGGCTTCCAGGATCGGGTCACCTCCATCCAGCAGGCGCCCCTGATCGGGGATCACGGTTTCGTCAGGTTGGACGCCGATCCCCTCCAGGGGCTTGCCGTCGGCGGCCACGTAGTTGGCGATGGCGTACTGGAACCCCTGGCCCGTGGGGAGCTTCTCGATGACCGAGGGAAGCGCGGCGCCGGGAGTCGGGGTGCCGAAGACCCGGGCCCGACCCAGGCTCTGCAGGCCACCGGCCATGAATTCCGACGAGGACATCGAGCAACCGTCGACCAGCACCGCCACCGGACCCTCGTAGGATCCGAGCCGCGGGTTCAGCACCAGGCGCAGGGTGGTGTCCTTGGTGATCATCGTGCCCAGGTGCAGGCCCTTCTCCTGCACCAGCCAGCCGCCCATGCCCATGGCCATGCCGGCGATGCCGCCGGGGTTGCCGCGCAGGTCGATCACGATGCCGTCCTTGCCGGAGAACTCCTTGATCGCGTCGCCGTAGGCCTTCATCACCTTGGGCGGGTCCATGAACACGTTGAAGCGGATGTAGCCGGCGTCTCCCAGCGCCCGGGAGTCGAACTCGGTGTACATCGTCGGCAGGTAGCCGAACTTGGCCGGAGTCCCGGTCGGACGGGTCGACTGGATCTCGATCTTGCGCTTCTTGCCGCGCTCGTCGCGAAAGACCGCTTTCGCGGAGCCGCCGGGGGCCCGGGCCACGGTGGCCAGCGCGGCGGAGGAAGCGGTGCACTCGTACATCGGGGTGCCGGCGTAGCCGCGATCGATTCGTTCGAGCAGATCGGAGATCGAGCGATCGTCCGCCTTGATCAATTCGAACCCGGGGCGGACCCCGGCCTCGAACGCAGGCGAGCCGGGGCGCACCCGGGTCACCAAAGCCTTGCCGTCATGGACTCGCAGATCGAAACCCGCATCTCCTCCGCTGGAGGGCCGGTCGCCGCCCCCTTCGCCGGAGAGTCCGGACATCTCTTCGTAGGCGTCGGAGTCGATGATCACGAAGTGGGACATGCCCAGTCGGGAGATCAACTTGTTCAGCACCCGGGTCACCTGGGCGGAACTCTTGGCCTGCTCCATTTCGGCGCGCAGTTCGCTGCGGGCGCCGTCCCAGTCGATGCCCGACAGGTCCCAGTGTTTGTCGTGGATCGTCTGCCAGACGTAATCGAAGGACTCGAGGGCCAGGGCCCGTTCCTGTTCGTCGAGAGCCGGGGGCGCCTTCTCCTTCGCGGCGACCGGGAGGGCCGCGAGCCAGCTCAGGCCGAGCATCAGGGCGGCGGCGGCCAGCCGGCGCGGCCGGCGAGTACGGAACGCGCGAGAGGGCGATTGCAGGGTCGAATCAGGCATCAGGGGTCTCCCGGCCGGGAGCCGGGATCAGCTCAGGGCCACCCACATCAAAGCCACTAATGTGCCGTTGTGCAACCCGTGGGCGACCATCGGGCCCACGATCGAGTCCCGCCACTGCCGAATCAGGCAGAAGGAGAGGCCCAGCCCGGAGAGCGCCGGGATCGCGACCCAGCCCTGGGGGTGGATCATGGCGAAGATCACGCCGATCACCAGCGGCGCGGTGATCCAGCCCAGCCGGCCGCGCAATCCCCGCAGAAACTGGCCGCGGAAGGTCAGCTCCTCGAAGACCGGCGCGAACACCGCCGCCAGGAACAGCACGCCCAGCCGGACAGCCAGCGACCCCTCGGCCATCCAGGCGGCCACCGGGTGGTGCAACGGAACCGCGGCCTCCTCGGAGCCGGGGGACCCGATCAGGTTGGGCAGCACGGTGAACAGCACCGTGAGGCCGAAGCCGACCGCCACCACCGGCAGGAAGGTCACGTAGCCGACGATGCCCGCCCCGGCTTCCTTGAGCAACCCTTCGCCGGTATGCAAGCCCATCTCGCGGCCGGCCAGATTCCAGGGGCGGCCGAGCAGCACCGGCGCGGCCACGCCGAGGATCGACGCCGCGGCCAGGCCGCCGAAGGCCATCACCCGGGACTCGATTCCGGCCAGGGGGAGCACCACCTGAACGACCAGCATCGCCGTCAGGTAGATGGCGAAGGCGCGCAGGTAGAGCGGAGCCAGTTCGACATCCGGTTCGAAGCGGACCTTGACCTCACCCCGGTTGCCCAGAACGACGGCGATGATCAGCAGTCCGATACCGACGACGAAGGCGGCTCCGGCGGTCAACAGGATGCCGATCATCACGGCGAAGACCAGCCCGGCCGAGGTGATCAGTTGTTTGCGTTCCGGGTCGTCCTCGTCGAGGCCCCGGGCTCGCAGAAGTTCCGCAAACCAGCCCAGGTCCTGTTCCATCGCGGCGAAGGTCTCGTCGTCGATGCTCGCCGGATCCTCGATGGCCCGGCGGACCCGAAGGTGGGCTTCCAGCTCCGCGGGATCCTCGTCCAGGATCGGGAAGTTTCTCTCGAGCAGGTTCCAGGCCCCGTGGGGCTCGTCGTCGGGATCGGTCACGAAGGCGTGGACCGAGGCCAGCGCCCGGGCGAGGCGGGGCGTCGCGGCGTACTGGTCCAGCGCGGGAAGCTGGTGCTCCATTGGTGAGCCGAGGGAGTCGCCGGCGACGATCACCTTGGATTGAAAGGTCAGCACCGCCAGGCCACCCCGGTCGTCGACGGGACCCTCAGCGGGCGCCTCGGCACCGAAGAATGCCGCGCTGAACAGCGCCAGGGCCGACACGGCGATCATCAGCCAGGAGATCAGGACGTTGGGGCGGGGGATGTTCATCGGGAGGGCAAAAGTCGCCTCTTCCGGCCCGGATGTCAACTCCGTGGATCTTGCGGCAAGATGCAAC
>CAZBZH010000030.1:0-17044 GCA_964496265.1 uncultured Acidobacteriota bacterium
CGCTTCTCGATGAGCTGGTCGTCGTCGCCGCGCTTGCCGTGGCGGTCACGATCCTGCTGTCGCGGTTCAAACTTCCCACCGTAGCGGGATTGCTCGCGGCAGGTGCGCTGATGGGTCCCTACGGCCTGCGCCTGGCCACCTCGATCGACTCGATCGAGGTGCTGGCCGAGGTCGGGGTGGTCCTGCTGCTGTTCTCCATCGGCCTCGAGTTCTCGTTAGCCCGGCTCAAGGACATCTTTCGCCGGGTCGCCCTGGGTGGCTTCCTGCAGGTCGGGCTGACCGCCGGGATCGCGGCTCTGGTCGCCACGGCCCTCGGGCAGCCGCCGGGCCGGGCCACCTTTTACGGCTTCGTCTTCGCCCTGTCGTCGACGGCGATCGTGTTGCGGGCGTTGGTCGAGCGCCGCGAACTGGATGCGCCTCACGGCCGCTTCATCGTCGGCACCCTGATCTTCCAGGATCTCTGCGTGGTTCCGATGGTGCTGATCGTGCCGCTATTGGCCCAGGCGGGTTCGGCGGGGGGCGCGGCGAGTGCGGTCCTGCTGGCGCTGGGCAAGGCGGCGCTGGTGCTGATCGGGATCGTGGCGGTCTCCCGCTTCCTGGTACCGCGGCTGCTGGCCCTGGTGGACGCCAGCCGCAGTCGCGAGGTGTTCCTGATCGCGATCCTCGGCATCTGCATCGGAACGGCGTGGCTGACCTCCCACGTCGGGCTGTCCCTGGCGCTGGGCGCTTTCCTCGGCGGCATGGTCGTCGCCGACACCGAGTACGGCCACCGGGCGATGGGGGACATCCTGCCGCTGCGGGATGCCTTCGTCAGTCTGTTCTTCGTGCTGCTGGGCATGCTGTTCGATATCCGGGTGGTCCTGGCCCAGCCGCTGCTGGTCGGGGGGCTGTTGGCCGGCTTCCTGCTGGCCAAGGGCGCGGTGGCGACCCTGGCCGCCATGGCGATGCGCTTTCCGGCCCGGGTGGCCTGGCTCGCCGGCGTAGGACTGGCCCAGTTCGGCGAGTTCGGTTTCGTGTTGACTCAGCAGGCTCAGGCCAGCGGGTTGATCGGGGACACGGCCGTCCGGCCGTTACTGGCCGCCGGGGTGCTCTCGATGTTCCTCACGCCGATCCTGGTGCGGGTCGCGCCTCATGTCACCGCCGGCGAGAAGCTGCTGGCCCCCCTGGAGCGACTGATCGGGGTGCGGGGCATCGACGAGGCGGAGCCCTCGGTCGCCAGACTCCGCGATCACGTGGTGTTGATCGGGTTCGGCCTTGCCGGACGCCTGGCAGCCCGTTCGCTGCGTGAGATCGGCAAGCCCTTCGTCGGCCTGGAGCTCAACGCCGACAACGTGCGGGCCGCCCGGGCCGAGGGGCTCCCGATTTACTACGCCGACGCCACCAGTCCCGAGGCGCTGCATCACGCCCACGTCGAGGACGCGCGGCTGGTGGTGGTCCTGATCAACGACCCTTCCGCCGCCCAGCGGACCGTCGACACCGTCAACCGGGTCGCCCCCGACGTGGCGATCCTGATCCGCAGCCACTACCTGCTGGAGCGGGAGCCGCTGCTGAAGTTGGGGGCCCGGGATGTGGTCGCCGAGGAGGTCGAGGGTGCGGTCGAGGTCATCGCCCGCATGCTGCGGCGGATCGAGGTTCCGCGCAACGTGATCGAGGAGCGCATTCGCGACGTGCGCGCCGAGTCTCAGACCAGCGACCGCCGGCAGACGATTCCCCGGTCCCGGGTCGGCGAAACCCGCGGGCTCGACGAACTCAAGGTCGAGACGGTGCTGGTCCGCGAGGGGTCGCCGGCGGTCGGCAAGTCTCCGGTGGTGATGCGGCTGCGCAGCGTGACCGGGGCGCTCGTCGTCGGCGCGAGGCGGGACGGCCGGCTGTTGGAGCGGGCCGACCCGACCCAGAGCTTCGAGCAGGGGGACGAGGTCTACCTCGTCGGAACCGGGGAGGCGCTCGATCTGGCCATCGATCTGTTCGAGCCCGGCCCCGGGAAATAAAAACGCCCCGCCGAAGCGGGGCGTTTTCGTCTGCGATGGATCGGCGCCTACTGGCGCTGGATGCGGTCGCTCTGGGCGACCGAGCCCTGGTTCGACACGTCGAAGCTGACGCGGTCGGCCTGGACCATCTCGAGCAGCACGTCCTCGAAGGTGACGTTGTAGAAGAAGTCGTGCTCGGCGGGGACGTTCTCGCCGGGCAGGCCCGCCTGGTCGCGGAAGGTCAGATGCAGCTCCAGGTCGTAGCGCTCGACGAAGCCGTCGTCGGAGTTCTCGGGGCCGTAGAAGCCGCCGAGCCGGGTCTTGATCGTGCCGTCGGGGTTGCGGATGCCCTCGGTGATCTCGATCTCACCGATCCAGGGGGCTCCCGGGCCATCGACGGTGTTCTCGAAGGGCACACCGTTGAGGGTGATCTGCGCCGGTCCCTGGGTCGAGACGTAGGCGTGGACCGTCGGTAGCTCGGCGGTGCCCGCATCGGTGTCGCCGTGGCGGATCGCGTTGATCATCACCGGGTCGCCGAACTGCATCACCTCGTTGGCCACCGTGGTGTCCATCCGCAGGCCCGAGGCCTCGTCGGAGGGCATGGCGAACACGTTCTGGGTGTAGGTCCAGCGTCCGTTCTCGTCGGTCCAGCTGGCCTCGATCACACCGGCGTTGGTCACCGGGTCGACCAGCATCTGAACGTTGCCCGAGCTGCGCACCGAGCCCTGGCCGTCGACCACCCGGCTGTCGACCGGGGAAGCGATCACGCCGCCGACGGAGCTAAGGCTCTCGCCGGTGGCCCGGCGGTTGACCCGGGGCGACGCGGCCTCGGCGTGGAAACGCATGGCGCCCAGGTGGCCGATGCTGTTGTCGCTGGAGCGATTGGCCGTGGCGGCCGCCGGATCCAGCGCGGCCAGCCGGGAGAAGGCCTGGTTCAGCGCGGGACGCGCCTCATCCAGGTTCACCGGAGCCGCCGCCTGGGGCGCGGGGCCGAAGTTGTTGCCGCTGCTGCCCAGGGTCGTCTGGGGCAGGCCGGCGGCGAAGGAGCGGGTCGGGCCGCCGATGGTGTCGATCTGGACGATCTGCATCATCACGTCCTCGAACACCAGGTGGTAGAAGAAGTCGAAGATCGGCGGGAAGTTGCCCGGCGCCATCGGGAAGCGCTCGTCGTGCCAGGTCAGGTGCACTTCCATGTCGTCGTTGGTCAGCATGCCGTTGGCGCCCTGGGCCGGGCTGTAGAACCCGCCGTCCAGGGTGCGCACGGTTCCGTCGGACTGACGGGCGCCGATGGTCGCCATCAGGTGACCGTCCCAGTAGGGGGAGGGCAGGCCGTAGACGTTGGGGAACTCGCTCCCGTTCAGGTAGCTGGTGCCCTTACCCCACAGGCCCAGGTAGGTGTAGACCGTCGGCAGCACCGGCAGGCCCGCCGTGGTGTCTCCGTGAAGGAACACGTTGGCGATGGCCGCCTCGTTGAGCATGATGTCCCGCGACGACTTCGAGGTGCCGAAGCGGATGCCCGAGGCGTGGTGCGGGTGGTAGTGGGTGAACTGTTCGTAGGTCCAGTCGCCGTGCTTGTCCTTCCAGTTGGCCTGGAGCACGCCCTGCTCGGTCACCGGGTCGATGCTGAGCAGCAGCTCACCGTCAACCGGGGTCGAGCCCTCGCCATCCCAGACGAAGGAGTCGACCGGACGGGCGGGGATACCGTGGAGTTCGTGGGTCACTTCGCCGGTGACCTCGCGGTTGACCCGCGGGCTGCGACCGAAGATCGTGTAGCGGATCGGGCCGCTCCCCAGCGCCGGCCGGGCGGTCGGCGTCGGGGTCGGCAGGCCCGCCAGCGAGTCGGCGGGACCGTGGTTATGGCTCTTGGCCTTGTCGGCCAGGGTCTCGCCGGTGACCGTGGCGGTCATCGCCGGCTGGACCGACGGTCCGGGCACGCCCGGCACCAGGTCCAGGGTGCGTCGGCCGAAGTCGGAACCGACCGCGATGACACAGCCCAACGCGATCAGGGCGGTGCCGGCCAGCAGCAAGGAACGCTTACGTAGTCGCATGAGAGCGGTTCTCCTTACGGACAAGCGTTGTTCACGACGCGCAGGGCGCCGTTGGACTGATCGCCCAGCGACCCTTCGGTGCCGCCGGCGTCCCGGGAGACGAGGTAGAAGAAGCCGTCGCCCCGGGTCGGGATGTCGAGATCGTTGACGTAGCGGGTGGTCAGGCCGTTGGCGAAGCAGTTCGCCAGCGGAAGCAGCGCCGGAGTACCCAGGTCGCCGCGGTAGACGTTGTAGCTGTCGGCATCGACTTCCGGCTCCCAGCGGATCTGGTTGCCGTCGACGATCAGACCCTGGACCAGGGCGTCGTCGTCGTCACAGGCGTTGCCGATGTTGTCCAGGTCCTCGTCCTGCTGGGCGGCGGTGGGTACCGTCGGGCAGTGGTCCGAGGGATTGTCGATGCCGTCGTTGTCGGCGTCGGTGTCGGTTCCGTTGAGCAGGGCGTCGCCGTCGATGTCGTCGTCGCAGGCGTCGCCGATGCCGTCGCCGTCCAGGTCGCGCTGGGCCGGGTTGGCGTCGAACTCACAGTTGTCCGAGGCGTCGCCGATCTCGTCCAGGTCGGTGTCGATCTGGTCGGCGTTGGCGTCGAAGGGGGAGTTGTCGACGTTGCCGCACAGGCCGTCGCCGTCGATGTCGTTGTCCGGGTCGGCCGGGCAGAGATCGCAGGCATCGACCAGGTTGTCGGCGTCGCCGTCGGTGGCGTTGTCGTTGAAGCGCGGGGTGCAGGCCCGGGTGATCTGGATGTCGTCCACCGCGGCCTCGAGCACGCTGAAGTTGCTGGAACCGGTGCTCTGCGCCTGGAAGCGGATCTGCATGGTGTTGGTGAAGCTGGTGAACGATCCCAGGTCGAAGCTGACCCGGGTCCAGTCGTTCTCGTCGTCGGAGATCTGCTCCAGCGGCGTCCAGCTGCTGCCGTTGTTGTCGGAGACCTGGGCGCGGAAGGTACCGCCGCCGCCGAAGAAGCCGCCGTCGGTCGAGACGTAGCGGGCGAACTCGATCTGGGCGGCGTCGACGCCGGCCAGGGAGAAGCTGGGGGAGAGCAGGGTGGTCACGCCACCGTCGACGTCGTCGGTGTCGTTGCCGCCACCGGTGTTTCCGGTGATGAAGCACTGCACGCCCGGGTCCGGGGTGGCGTCATTTTCCGGCTGGACGTTGCCGCCGCTCTTGCCGATCGGATCGCCCCGTTCCCAGATGCCGCTGTTGGCGTTGTCGCCGGCCACGCCGAAGGTCCAACCCTGGTCGGTCTCGGAGTCATCGGCGAGGAAGGCCACATCCAGTTCCAGCACGATGCCGGCGTTGCCGCCGGTGGTCTGCACGATGCGGGTCTCTTCCGGCGAGAAGCCGAAGGCGCTGGCGGTCAGGACGTAACCGCCCACGGCCACGTCGCCGAGGGAGAAGCTGCCGTCGGCGGCGGTGGTCAGCGCGATGTTCAGGGCCGGGATCTCGACGGTGGCGCCGGCGATCGGGTCCTGGTTGTCCGCCCGGCGCACGATGCCGTCGATCGGACCGGTGGGCAGCCGCGTCAGCTGGGCGTCGACCTGGACGCTTCCGTCCAGCAGCATGTCCTCGCCGGAGATCAGCGCGGTGCTGAAGCCGGGAGCGCTGACCCGCAGCTGGATCGGGCCTTCCGGCGCGTAGAGGCCGAAGCCGCCGGCGTCGTTGGTGAAGGTCTCCTGGCCGTCGGCGAGGACGACCACGCGGGCGTTCTCGACCGGCGTGCCGTTGCCGCCGTCGGTGACCGAGCCGGTCAGCACGCCGCCGGTGGGCTCGTACTCGAAGACGTACAGGCCGGTCTGGATGTCGCTTATCAGGATGTAGCCGCGGGGATCGTAGGGGTAGCAACCCCAGGCACCGTTGAAGCCGGTGTTGCCCGACGGGTAGGTGTCGTAGGTACCCAGGGTGACCGGGTTGGCCGGGTCGGTGACGTCGAAGTACTGCAGGCCGATGCCGTAGTGGGACACGGCGACCCGGGTGTTGACCTCATCGTCGAAGTAGGCGTTGTGCGGGATCGTGGTGATGTCCGGCTGGAAGGCGGACATCAGCGGCGGATCTCCCGGCGCGCTCAGGTCGGAGATGTCGTAGACGGCGACCGGCGAGCTGGTCTGCTCGTCGGTGGTCACGCAGATGGTCTCGTCTTCGTTGGCCCACACGTTGTGGGTGAAGTTGAGCGGCGTCGACCAGATCTTGAGCTGCTGCAGGTTGTTCAGGTCGCTGGCGTCCAGAATCTCCTGCAGGCCGTTGTTGATCTCGGAGAAGTACGCGGTGTTGTTGGTGATGTAGGCGTCATGGACGTAGCGGACCTGCCAGTCGCCGATCTCCACCGGGTTGGCGCCGTCGGTGGCCACATCGAGAATGCGGGTGCCGTTGTTGGCGCCGACCACGTACAGGTGGCCGAGGTCTTCGTTGAGGGCCACGTTGTGGGAGGTGCTGATGCCGCCGGTGTAGGTCTGGACCAGCACCGGGTTCAGCGGGTCGCTCAGGTCGAACACCCGGATGCCCGTGTTGTTGCCTTCCGAGCCGACGTAGGCGTAGTCGCCGAAGGCTTTCATGTCACGCCAGGAGCTGTTGACGCCGGAGAAGTAGGCCACCTCGACCGGGTTGGTCGGATCGGTGATGTCGACGAACGAGGTGCCGTTCACGCCGCCGAGGATGGCGAGGAAGGTCGTGCCGTCGTTCCAGCCCCAGATATCGTTGTAGTTGTCGGGAGCGCGGGGATCGAGGCTACCGACCAGGCGCGCGCAGCGGATCCTCGTCGATCTCGCCTAGGCTCACGCCGTCGTCGTCGGGAGCGGTGAAGGCCAGGTCGCCCAGCACCATCTCCATGCCCAGGGTGGAGGGCAGCGGGCAACTTTCCTCGGTGTCGGCGTTACCGGCGTTGTTCGACCACTTCGAGATGCGGAACGAGAAGCGCAGGGTGTCTTCGTCGAAGGCGGTGGTCGGTACCGTCAGGGTCGTGCCGTAGCCCGGGCCGTCGGAGGTCAGCCGGAACTGCAGGTCCCCGGATTCCGAGGAACCGCTCTGCCAGCTGGCGTCGTACTCGACGGCCAGGTGGGGCAGGTAGGAGCCGATCTTACCCTTGCCCAGGCGGGTGTCCCGCCAGCGGATCAGGAGATCGACGGCGACCGCGTCGGTGGGGTCGTCATCGCCGTTGAGCACCTGGGTGCGTTCGGCGCGGGCGTGGATTTCCCGGTCACCCAGGTGGATCGTCTGCCCCGGCTCGAGGGTCAGCGCGTTGACCCCCTGGAAGCAGTTCGGAGCGGCCATCGCCGGCAGCGATACGGCGGCGATGATTAATGCAATTATGACGTGGTAGCAACGAACCGCGCGGACTGCGCCGGTTCCGGAACCCTTGAGCATGAAAGCCCCCCTTGGCGGTGACCCCTTGAAGCAGCGGCACCTACGGTGGAAAGGGCCGCCAGCGCCCGAGAATTCCGGGCACACGCGGTTTTTACGTTCATATGGCTGTCGTGTCAACGACGCCGAGGGGGCGCTCTTGTTAATTCTTATAGGACGCTGAGCTCGTCGGAGAGAGTGCGGAGCACCATATCGACGTCGTCGGCGCCCAGAACCAGCGGGGGCTTGATCTTCAGCACATTATGAAGCGGGCCGTCCACGCTGAGCAGGACCCCCCGCCGTTTCATCCGCTCGATCAGCTCTGAGGCCTCGGTATCCGCGGGTTCCAGGGTTTTCCGGTCCCGGACCAGCTCGACCCCCAGGAACAGGCCTTCGCCCCGGACGTCACCGATCAAGGGGTGTTTTTCTTTAAGTAGCTCTAATCCGCGCTTGAAGCGGCGGCCGAGCTCCAGGGCGTGTTGCTGGAGCCCTTGCTCCTCGACCACGTCGAGGACCGCCATGCCGATGGCGCAGGAGACCGGGTTGCCGCCGAAGGTGGCGAAAAACTCCATGCCGTTGGCGAAAGCGTCGGCGATCTCCCGGGTGGTGACCACCGCCGACATGGGGTGCCCGTTTCCGATCGGCTTGCCCATCACCACGATGTCCGGGATCACATCCTGCAGTTCGAAGGCCCAGAAGCGGCTGCCGACCCGGCCGAAGCCGACCTGGACCTCGTCGGCGATGCAGAGGCCGCCGGCGGCCCGGACCTGCTCGTAGGCGCCCTGAAAGTAGCCGGCCGGCGGGATGACCTGGCCGCCGCAGCCGAGCAGCGACTCGCTGATGAAGGCGGCCGGGGGGGAGGGCATCCCGGCGACGACCCGGCCCAGATCGTCGGCGTAGGCCCGGCCGGTCTCCGGACCCATCCCCTTGTGGGCGCCCCGGTAGCCGTCGGCCACCGGCACCACGTGGACCCAGGGTTCGGGGTGGCCCTTGCCCCCCTTGCCCATGAACTTGTAGGGGCTGATGTCGATCAGCGTCGAGGTGTGTCCGTGGTAGGCGCCGTCGACCACCAGCAGGTCCTTGCGGCCGGTGGCGGTCCAGGCCAGACGCAGCGCCAGCTCGTTGGCCTCGCTGCCCGAATTGACGAAGAAGCAGACGTCCAGCCCTTCGGGCAGGGTGCCGCTCAGCCGTTCGGCGTAGGCGGTCAGTTCGTCGTAGACGTAGCGGGTATTCGTGTTGAGCCGCTCCATCTGGCGTTGGCCCGCCTCGACCACCCGGGGATGGCAGTGGCCGACGTGGCAGACGTTGTTGACCAGGTCCAGGTAGGGCCGCCCCCGCTGGTCGTAGAGGTAGGCGTCGGCGCCGCGCACGATCTTGAGCGGTTGGCGGTAGCTCAACGAGAGCGCCGGACCGATGTGCCGCCGCCGCGCCTCGCGCAGGTTCATCAAAGGGGCGCCCCGGTCGGCGAAGGGGTCGATGCCGGTCTCGGCGGCGAGGGCGCTGCCGATCTCCGCCGGGTCCTCGGCGCCCAGTTTCTCGAGCAGTCTCCAGGCCGGCCCCTCGCTGACGAACCAGTTGGGGTGGTCCGGGTCGATCCGGCGCCGCTCGGCGGCGATGGTCACCGTCGTGCCCAGCCTGCCGCAGATCAGCGGATAGAGGATCGCCAGTTCGTCGGCACTCAGCGGACGCACCTGGTGGTAGCCGCCGACCAGCGCGGCTCCGGCCTCGAGGGGGGCCTCCCGCTCGAGCATGATGTAGGCGAGGCAGATCGCGACCTCGCAGACCGTCGGGTTGTGCAGGCAGTCGCCGAAGTCGAGCAGGCCTGAGATGCGGTCCCCGTCCAGCAGGATGTTCTCGTCGTTGGCGTCGCCGTGGATCAGCGACCAGGGCAGGCTACTCAGCCGGGGCAGGGCGCAGGCGCCGTAGAGATGAAAGGCCTGTTCCAGCAGGCGCCGCCGAGCGGGGTCCTCGACCAGGCCGATCTTGGGGCGATGCTGCCGCGCCGCGGTCAGATCCCAGCGGTGGGTGCGTATCGCCGACGGATGAGAGACCCGGGCCAGGGCCAGATCGAGGCGCCCGAGCAAGCGGCCGAGCTCCCGTAGCGTCTCCGCTCCTGGCGGCGTTGCCCGATCGGACCACGCCGACCCTCCGACGAACTCCAGCAGCCGGCCACGTAACCCGCCGGCTCCCGCCGACTTCGCCTCGATGCCCCCACGCTTGGTCCGTCGGATCCGGGGCAGCGCCACGCCGAGAGCCGCGGCCTGGGCATTCTCCACCGCCTGGTGCTCGAGCTCCAGTTCGTCGGACCGGAGCTCTGAGTCGGCAAGCTTCAACACGAAGCGCCCACCATCTCGGGCGCTCACTGCGTAGTTCTCGTTCTCGCCGGGAAGCCGTTTCAACTCCCCTTCGATCCCGTAGGAACCCGAGAGCAATTCCCGAACAGCATCAAGCATCGAACCCCGCCCCTCAGCCATGTCGCGCTATTCGCTCTTGGGTCTCTCGAAGCTTCGAACTCAGGCAGAAGGGGATTCTTCGCCGAGCACTTCGTGCGAGGCGCGGAGAATCCCGCCCCCTTAGCCATGTCGCGCTACGCGCGTCATGGCGGAGGGGGCGGGATTCGAACCCGCGAAGCTTTCGCTTTCCGGTTTTCAAGACCGGCGGTTTCAACCACTCACCCACCCCTCCGCAGGGCGCGGGCCGTAGTCTAGCGCACGGGCGCTCGGCGGGCAGGCCTTCGGCGCAGACTTTTCCGGGGGAGCCCGGCGACCTGCTCCCGTCAGCTCTGCGGAGGCGTGAATCGTCTGTAGAAGGCGACGACTCGCACCTGACCGGATGTCGGCGTGCCTCCGGAAACCGTGATCCGAACCCCGGTCTGAGTCGGATTGGCGGCGTCGGAATTCACGTGGTCCAGGCATACCTTGGTGGTTCCTGCTGCCACCGACACGCCGCTCGCGAACCGACTCGCATCCGGGCTCTGATCGCCCACGCTAAGCGAAGTGCCGGCATTGGGCGCGGTCAGTACCCGAACCAAGACCGTTTCCACGATACTGTCCGCGGGGAGGCCCGCGGGACTGCCGTCGTTGGTAGCCCCGGTGAGATTGATCGTCTCGGAGAAGGCGTAATGATTCCAAACGGAACTGCTCTGACCGGCTAGTCCGGTGCGGATTACGCCGGATGTGCCCGCGTTCTTGTGGAGGTCGATGGATGCGTCTCCTGAGCCGTCTCTGACTACTGCATCGAGTTCCAGGTTGCTGTCCCCGGTTGAATCACTCAAATTGCGGACCCGGCTGGTCGTCGATGCGACATGGGACAGATCCAGGTAGGCCTGCGCGTCTTTGCCTTCACCGATGCGTACGGTCGGATCGGAGTTGCCCCACACTCCGAAGTACTGATCTCCCGCGTTCTCTATGTTGCCCGCGAATAGAGAGCCGGAGGGGAAGGTGCCCCAGCTGATGGCTCCCACGCCGTGTCCGTAGAGCACATTGTCCACGACCAGGCAATTGGAGCTCGCCGTGTCGCTGAAGAAGATGCCGTAGTCCTGGGTCTTCGAGCTCTGGTCGTCCCAACAGCGGTTGTTCGCTATCTGCGCTCCGTCAATCTCTCGCACATGGATGCCGCTTCCGTTGGAGACGTTCTTCTGGTTGTTGTTGGAGCATTGATTGCCGAGAATGTCGAGTCTCAGCCCGCTCGCAGCGTCGTTTTCCGAGTCAATGAGGATTCCGTGGAACCCATTGGCGCGGCAGATGTTCTGCGCGACGATGAGTTGGCTGAACTGCGCGGTGCGGATGCCGCTGCCTCCGGTCGTGGCCGTACCGCAGTTGGTCACGATGTTTCCCGAGATGACCATCTCGCCGATGTTGGGATCGCTGGACCCTCGTTCGATCGCGATCCCGTCGGTGGTGCCCGCGCTGTTGTTGTTGCCGCAGTCTCGCACAATGTTGTCGCGAACGATGATCTGCTCCGGCGATCTGCCCACAGACGCATCGACGGATATCGCAACCCCTCCTACGTCGTAGATCTGATTGCCGCCGATAATCACTCGCTTGGCCCCTGCGGCCACGATTCCCTGGGATACTTCGCCGGTGATCGAGTGCACGACATTATTGACCACGCTGACGTGGTTGCCGCCTGTGTTGATGTAGATGGCAGGCTTGTCGTGGCCCGTGAACAGGCAGTCGCGAACGATGCCGATGCTCTCTTGATCCGTTCCGCCGTTGCCGAAGCCATTGACGCCCTGGGGCGCATTGGTAGCGTCGCCGCCGTTCATGATTTGCAGGCGCTCCAGCCGGTAGCTCACTTTGTCATTGAACTGGATCAGTCCGGCGTCCAGTTCGCCCTTGCTGTCGCCGTCCACGGTGAAATTGCTCAGGTTGATCTCTATCGGCGAACCGGCTTGGTCGGCGAACAGGACGACGTTGGTGCTTCCGCACCGTAGTACCGACTCCCAGCCACTTCCCTCGACCGTCAGATTTTCGGTGATATCCACCCTTGAGGAAACGACGGAGGTTCCGGAGGAGAGGAACAGCGTTTGGCCGTTTGCTTGGGCTGCGAGGACGGCGGCTTGCAGCGCGGCGGCGTCGTCCGTGGCGCCGTCGACCGCACAGCCGTAGTCGGCGGTGCTGATACGGCCTCCGACTCCGGCGTATCCGGTAATCACGCCGATAGGTTGGCCGAGCGTGTTGCGCACGAGCTCCCACATGCGTCCGTCGCCCTTGTGAAAGTACTCGTACTCTCCGTTGTTCGGGGATACCTCGGCGTTGCTCAGTGCGCTGGTCCCGTCCGGAGCGCTGTAGATTTTGACCGGAGACGAATCGTAGGCGGGGCTGGATACGCCCGTGTCCGGTCCGAGATTCAGTAGTCGATCCCCCGAAACGAACGTCAGGTTGGAGTTGACGGTCAGTTGGGTGGCGGTGACGGCAGTCACCAGGCGGTAGTCGTTCGCTGCGCCCGGGTTGAGGAGTAGTTTGTCGTCGACTCTGAAGCTGTGACCCGCGTGGACGGGTACCGTTGTGTCGGTCGATGCACCACTACACTCAGCTCCAACGGGGTAGACCGTTACGGTGCTCGGCGCTTGAGCGCCTCCGAAGTTGCTGACTAGGATGTTGCGACGGTGAGATAGGCTCATGTGAGTTACTCCGATGTCGTGAGGAAGGTGACGTTGCATCGACCTTACCCAGCATTCGGAGGCGCCGCAAACGTGTCGATCCTACATGCGCGATACGAACATGGCAGCGGGGCTCGTGGAGCTCGGGGATTGCCAGAAGGACTGCAGTCTACCGCCAAGTGGATGTGCGGCGGCGCGATTTCGGCCGCGATCTTCCTCACCCGGCGGGCTCGTCAAAAGGCGTGGTTCCCCCGCACAACGACGCCATCGCTGTTCGGATCCACGAGGATCAAGGGCGCGCCCTGGTTTCCTGCCGGTCGCTTGAAATCGTTGCCGATGACGCTGCCGCCGGTGCTCCCGAAGAACCAAACCGCCGGCCGCCCGATTCCTGAGAGATTCCAGTCGCGGATGTAGTTGCCGCGGGTCGAGACGGAATCGCTGTAGACCACGCCGATGGCCCTTTCGCCAACATCGCCGATGTGGTTGTTGCGCAGGCTCACGTCCGACGATCGGCTGATCCAGATGGCCGACCGGGTTCCTGTGATGGTGTTGTTCGAGATTGCGCTATCGCGAGTCGTCTCGTCAATGCGGATGCCGATGTCGCCGCCCGTAATCTGGTTGTCGGTGATGCGGAGAGATTCCGCAACCTCGACTCCATCGCCGTCGAAGAAGATGCCGTGATCGATTGCGCCAAGAACTTGATTGCCGACGATGCCGAGCCCTCGAACGAAACTACCAGGTACCGTCTTGATGTCGATGCCGTTGTGGCGCACATCGTGGACCTGATTGTCCGATACGAGCAGGTGATCGATGCCCATGGTCTCATCGGAGCCGGCGATGGCTCGAATGCCGTTTTCACAGTGACTGACGTAGTTCTGCGCGACGCGGACGCCCTTCTTGAGGGTCTGTGCGGTGGTTCCAGCGGTGTTGAGGTAGATGCAGGCGTTGCCGACGTTTTCTACGGTGTTGCCCTGGACCAGGACGTCGTGGCCGCCGGCGATTTCGATGCCTTCACTCTCGGAGTACTCAGTTGCATACGCGTTGATGAAGTTCTCTTGAATCTTGATGTGCTCGCCACGGAAACTCCAGATCATGTAGCGATGATCGAGTCCGTTGCCGAGCACCTCCACATCCCGGATCGCGGCGTAACGGGTTGGCGTTCCCTGGAAGTCTTGCCCGATCGGCATGAGCGCGACACCATTGCAGGCGGCTCGGTTTGTGTGCGTGTCGATCGTTAGCGAGGAAACCTGGATGTGGTGGTCGCCAAGGGTTGCGATGACGGCCGCGGCCTCGAGGGAATCGGATCCCGGCACGGGCACAGACGCCCATGAGCCTCCGAGCGCACGCAGGATCGTGGTTCCTCTGCCTGCGCCGGTCAGCGAGACACCGCTTTTGAGGTGCACGGTGCCCGATATGGAGAACAGGCCGGCAGACAGGCGGAGTTCGCCGCCACCGTTGAGGTTGAGGTCGTCGATGGTTGCTTGAATAAGGGCGGTATCGTCGCCTCCGCTGGGGCTCAGGTGCAACGGTTCGGATGCGGCCGGCGCGGAAAGCGCGATGGCGAGCACGAAACAGAGCCGTTTCATTAAGCAACCTCCGTAGGCTTGCTGCGGATCATGTTCCCCGGGAGGTCGGGAGTCAACATCCACGGCAGCGGTTCCCCTCCGATTCGATCGCGTCAAGCCGGCGAATCGGCCGGCCAGCCTGGCGCGCTTATCCCTTCGAGATCTTCTCGACTCCACCCATGTAGGGCCGCAGCGCCTCGGGAATCACGACGCTGCCGTCGGCCTGCTGGAAGTTCTCCAGGATCGCCAGCAGCGTGCGTCCCACCGCGAGACCGGACCCGTTCAGCGTGTGGGCCAGCCGCGGCTTGGCGCCCTTCTCGGCGCGGTAGCGGATCTTGGCCCGCCGGGCCTGGAAGTCGGTGCAGTTGGAGCAGGAGGAGATCTCGCGGTAGGCCTGCTGCCCCGGCAACCAGACCTCGATGTCGTAGGTCTTGGCCGCGCCGAAGCCCATGTCGCCGGTGCACAAAGTCACCACCCGGTAGGGCAGTTCCAACCGTTTGAGCACTTCCTCGGCGTGGGCGGTCAGCTTCTCCAGTTGCTCGTAGGATTGCTCCGGCGTGGTGAAGTGCACCAGCTCCACCTTGTCGAACTGGTGCTGGCGGATCAGTCCGCGCACATCCTTGCCGTAGGAGCCGGCCTCGCTGCGGAAGCAAGGGGTGTAGGCGGTGTAGGAGATCGGCAGCTGATCGACGTCGAGGATCTCGTCGCTGTGCAGGTTGGTCAGCGGCACCTCGGCGGTGGGGATCAGGTAGAAGTCGTGAGGGTGGACCTTGAACAGGTCTTCCTCGAACTTCGGCAGCTGTCCCGTGCCGTAGAGGGAGTTGCCGTTGACCATGAACGGCGGCAGCACCTCGGTGTAGCCGTGTTCGCCGGTGTGCATGTCCAGCATGAACTGGATCAAGGCCCGTTCCAGTCGCGCACCCGCTCCCATCATCACCGCGAAGCGGGCGCCGGTCAGTTTGGTCGCCCGCTCGAAATCGATGATGCCCAGTTCGGGGCCCAGGTCCCAGTGCGCCTTGGGTTCGAAGTCGAAAGAGGTCGGCTCACCCCAGGTGCGGGTGACCGGGTTGTCCGCCTCGCTCTTGCCTACCGGGACGCTCTCGTCGGGCAGGTTGGGGAAGGTGGAGAGCTGGTCGGTGAGCTGCTGCTCGACGTCGTTCAGCTCCTGCTCCAGGGCGGTGATCCGGTCCCCGATCTGGCGCACCTCATCCTTGGCCTTGGCCGGGTCTTCTCCCGCCTTGATCCGCTCCCCGATCGACTTGGACGCTTCCTTGCGCTGCCGCCGCAGGTCCTCGACCTCGACGAGCAGTTCGCGCCGGCGCCGGTCGTGGGCCTGCACCGGTTCGAGAGAGGCGTCCATCCCGCGATTGCGCAGCGCGGTTTCGACGGCTTCGGGGTTCTCCCGGACGAAAGTCGGGTCGAGCATGGCGGTCTCCTGGTCGGAAACGGCGCATTATAGCGCGCCGTTCCGGTGCTATCATGGGGCTTCATGGACAAGTTGAAGATCACCGGAGGCTCCCGGCTCAGCGGCCGCGTCGAGATCGCCGGTGCCAAGAACGCCGCTCTTCCCGCCCTCGCCGCCTGCCTGCTGACCGACCAGCCGGTCGAGCTCTCGAAGCTCCCCAAGGTCCGGGACGTACGCACCATGCTGCGGGTGCTGGAGCAGCTCGCCGCGTCGGTCACCGAGACCGACAGCGGTTCCTCGATCATCACCGCCGACCGCTACGCCTCTCACGAGGCGCCCTACGACCTGGTCAAGACCATGCGGGCCTCGGTGCTGGTCCTCGGACCCCTGCTGGCCCGCTACGGCCGGGCCCGGGTTTCGCTCCCCGGCGGCTGTGCCATCGGTGAGCGGCCGATCAACTTCCACATCGAGGGGCTGCAGCGCATGGGCGCCGACGTGACCCTCGAACACGGCTACGTCGAGGCCCGGGTCGAGGGCAAGCTCCACGGTGCCCGGCTGAGCTTCCCGACCAAGTCGGTGACCGCCACCGAGAACCTGATGATGGCGGCCTGCCTGGCCGAGGGCACGACCACCCTGATCAACTGCGCCGAAGAGCCGGAAATCGTCGATCTGGCCGAGCTGCTCAACGCCATGGGCGCCTCGGTCCACGGCGCGGGGACCGACGAAATCCTCGTCGAGGGCCGGCCGTTCCTGCACGGCGCGAAGCACCGGGTCATCTCCGACCGCATCGAGGCGGGGACCTACCTGATCGCCGGCGCCATGGCCGGGGACCGGCTGGAACTGTTCGACTGCGACCCGTTCCACATGCGGCCGGTGCTCGAACAGTTGAGCGGCGCCGGGGTCGATATCGAGGTCTCCGAGCGGACGATCACCGTCACCGCCCCCGACCGGATCGAGGCCCGGGACCTCAGAACCTCGCCCCACCCCGGCTACCCCACCGACATGCAGGCTCAGTACATGGCGATGATGACCCAGGCCCACGGCACGTCGGTCATCGCCGAGACGGTGTTCGAGCGCCGCTTCATGCACGTGGGCGAGCTGCTGCGCATGGGCGCGGACATCCGCATCGACGGCCATACGGCAGTGGTCGTCGGCCCGACCAGGCTGACCGGTGCCCAGGTGATGGCCACCGATCTGCGCGCCTCGGCGAGCCTGGTGCTGGCCGGACTGGTCGCCGACGGGGTGACGGTCATCGACCGGGTCTACCACCTCGACCGGGGTTACGAGCCGATCGAGCACAAGCTCGGAGCGCTGGGGGCCTCGATCGAGAGGATTCGCTCGTGAGCGACTGCCTGTTCTGCAAGATCGCGGCAGGGGAGATCCCCTCGAAGGAGGCCTATGCCGACGACGAGGTCTACGGCTTCCACGACATCAGCCCTCAGGCGCCGGTCCACGTGCTGCTGATCCCGCGCAAGCACATCGCCTCGATGAATGACGCCTCCGAGGCGGACGCGGCTCTGCTGGGCAAGGTCCTGCTGGCCGGGAAGAAAACCGCGGCAAGACTGGGAATCGCCGAGGGCGGCTACCGGCTGGTCAACAACTGCGGCGACGACGGCGGCCAGACC
>CAZBZH010000031.1:0-16455 GCA_964496265.1 uncultured Acidobacteriota bacterium
TGAGCCAGCCCGAGAGGGCGAGCACCGAGATTCCGACGAACGCGCCGGCCGTGCAATCGACCCACAGCAGGTTACGCAGGAGGCGGGTCAAGAAGCCCATTCTCCCGGGTCCGTATTCGCAGGCGTCTCCAGCGACCAAACCTCGGTACCGGGAGGGACTTCAATCTGCAGGTCGATCGCCAGCGGGTAGGACCCGCCCAGGTTTGGCGAGGGCATCTGGATGGCCCGCACGACGGTGCGCCGACGGCGCCCATCGCTGAAGCGCAGGTCTATCGGAGCCCCGGCGGCAATTCCGGCGTCCCCGCGGACACCCGGCACCAGGACACGGCGCCCCCCAAGAGCGAATGCCTCCTCAACGCGAAACAACAGGCGAGCCATGGTGGGCCTTCATCGAACCGGAACGCTGAGGTGTTCGACCTTCGTCGATGCCCATGGCCGGGTGGGCCCCGGCCCCGGGTTACTCCGCGGTGGTTGGATCGATAACCGTATGGATCGTCGCGATGGCATTCGCCGGGAACCCGCCCTTGTCTGCGTGCTTGCGCACCGCCGCCTCATCGGGAGCGATGTACACGCAGTAGACCTTGTCTTCCGTGACATAGCTCTGGACCCATTGTACCTGAGGACCCAGCTCCTCGATCACGCTACAGGACTTGGCCGAGATGCCCTTCAGATCCGCATCCGACAACTGCCCTGCTCCCGGGATCTCTCGCTCAATCAAGTACTTCGGCATGCGCTTCTCCGTCTCCGGCGGTCCGGATTTTGTTCTCTGTTGGGAGAACAGAAGCGGCGTAGCGAGGTTTCGCACTGCATCACTCGGGCTCGGCGAGCGAGGGTTTCCAGGTATGGAAGCACCATGGACATTGGGTTGCCCGAGGGGTGCGGGGGATCTTCCCGCACTTCGGACAACGATTGAGGTTCACCAGGTGCCCCTGTTCCTTCAGAATCCGGCGGGCCAGATCGCTCTCGAACTGCACGCGGGCCGCCCCCGGGCGCTTGAGGCTCAGCTTTTCTTCCCGGGTCATGAGATCCCGGTAGTGGTTCAACACCAGCCGGACCTTCTCTCGCTCGTCATCGTATCCCTTGGGCTCCCCCGTAGAGATGTTCGAGGAGCCCAGTTCCTCTTCCAGCCGATCGGCCAGCCGCGCCAGGTCGCCGTCCTCGAGCCCGTAGCGGCCGAGGTCCCCGGGCATCGCGATGCAGAACTCCTTCCAGGCCCAGTCACCGGAGTAGGCGCTTGCGCAAGCCCGCAACCCCTTCACGGCATTCGCCCAGTCGGCCACCGGCATCGAGAACTCCACGACCGTCGCGCTTCGACGGGCGATGAAGGAGTCCGTCCAGTTCGCTGACCGCCAGAGACCTTGCTCCTCGAGATGGGTGCGCCATTGTTCGCTGACACTTCTTGCGAGGCGTTCTGCCTGCTCCGCCGAGAGGACCGCAGGGCCGGCCTTCTCCGCGCCGAGAGGAAGTGGCCAATGATCCAGCGCGAACGTCGCCCCGGCGAGCAACGCGCTCCACCGCCCGCTGAGCTGAATCCTCTTCGTTTCACTCATCCAGCAGCCCCGATTCGCTGAGCGCCCTCACCCGGAAACTCCGGGAACACCGCGACACGTCGCCAGGATACGCCGGGGGACAAGGATCAACCTCGGGAGCGACCGAAGCTCATGACTTCTTCGGCGTAGGCCGCCGGTAGCCCCAACCGGGAGACGAGGGCCGCGAGCTTGGCGGCATATTCTCCGTTCGGCTCTGCGGCCTCCTGGTCGGTCGTCAGCAGATAACAGGTCGCCGGGTGCCGGCTCGAGTCGCCAAGCAGCGTGGCCTGGACCTCCACCGGGGCGTAGCCCGCGACTTCCGGGCGGGAATAGAGCTCAGACGCCTCTTCGGCGGAAAGGTCCAGCAGGAAACCGTAGGAGGCACGGCCTGGATCGGGGACCAGTGTCGCCCGTGCACCGATCTGAAGCCGGTAGTCGTCGAGCCTGGCGGCGCCCACGTCCTCCGGATGAAGCCCCATCGATTCCAGCAGGGCCGCGTCCATGTACAACCCGTAGAAGAAGATCCGCATGGTTTGACCTCCTCACCCCTCGACCCGACTATGCTGCCTTTCAGAACGAGATCGAAGTGCTTCGCTCCAATGGGCGCCCACTGTGCGGTACGGCCCCGAACAGGAAGGATCACCTAGCGGAGCTTCTTCTCGAGCCGGGCGATGCCTCGCCCCACCGCGTCCCGGTGCTTCGCGGCCTTGATCCAGCGCGGCAAACGGCTGGCCAGGGACGAGTTCGCGTTGGGCACCCGCTCTCTGAGATCCGCGGCGACGTAGTCCCGGAGAAACGCGAGATGGCGCCCATTGTAGGCCCAGAGCACGTGACCGGCGCAGGAGGTCTGCAGCCAGAGCGAGAATCCGAACCAGGGGTCGTGCAACGCGCCGAAGGGCTCGGCCTCCCAGTGCGCCGGAAAGTAGTTGATATGGTCGCATCCGGGGCATGCCACCCGAACTTTCCGAGGGTGTGGCCCCATCCTGCGCACGGTCCGCTGCATGCGGCGTCCACACCAGCCGCAACTACGACGAACCACCGCCCGCGCCATCCCGGCCCAGTTGGGTCCGTCTCCCCGGTGACTCCGACCGCAGGAAACGCAGGCAAAGCTGCCGCGCCGGGCTTTGGCCCGCTCCCCGCATCCAGGGCACGCGACCAGCGCCGTCTCGGCCAGGGTCCAGAGGTATTGCTGCTTGTCCTTGAATCGGCTCGCCATGGTTCGCCCCCTGGGTCAGAAGATCTGCCGCAGCGGCCAGGTCAGGACATCCACGACCCGGAGGGTCCACCAGTAAACGCCGAGCGCAAACAGGGCGCCCACCACGCCGAAACCGGAGACCAGCAGGAATTCTCCCAGCGGGATCTGGGTTTCGAACGCTGCGAAAACGAGCAGGCTCAGCAACGCGACCAGGAGAAGGAGCGAAGACAGCGGAATCTGCGCCAGGGTCTTGAACAGCGGAAGCTTCCCGCAAACCCATTCGACCAGCAGGGTCAGCGGAAGCAGGATCAGCGGACCGGCGATCAGCCCGAGCAACCCGCCGACCACGATCGCGAACGGGAGAGCCAAGGGACCACCCAGCCCCAGGTTGAACACGATGGCGATGGCCAGCAGAACGAAGTAGAGCAGAGCGAAGCCGAGCGCGAGGGCCACCGCAAGGACCGCGGTCGCGATCGAATGCCTCAAGGCTTGCCCGATCAACACCCGGAACATCTCAGGCCCCCTTTAGACGAGTCTTGTTAGGTGATACACCTGCTTCGAGCGCGCAGCAACCCTGCTACCACTCGCGCCACGCTTCAGTCAGGTCTTCGAGGGCTGCGAACAGTCGCTTACCTCGGCGCCGCTCGATAGCCCCTTCACGCACTACTTCTCCTGCGAGTCGCGGGCTTCTTTCGCAGCCGCACTGCCCTCTTCCATGTATTGCTCGAACTCCTTGCCATCCATTAAGAGCATGACCTTGCCCTGATCGACCGACCACATGGCGGTCTCGGTGATCACGTAGAACTTGACCCGATGCACGATGCTCTGGAACACGTGGGTCTCGATCGGATGATCATCGAGGAGGTGAGTGACTACCGCCACACCCTGCCCCTCGACCGTGGACGAGATATCGAGCTGCAAACAGGATTTCGAGAGCGGGAGATACTCGAGGACCTCGTTGCCGTCACGACCCACGATGACCCTCGCATGACCACCCACCATCAGAGTCGCCGGCTCCGTTGTGGCAGCCAGGAGATAGACCACCCAGCCGGGGCGCTCTCCTACTTGCGGTATGACGACCGTGTTGTATGCCTCCGTACAGCGCTTGGTCATGGCGGTGATTGCGGTCTGTCTCGCCCGGAACATCGCGGACAACTCGGAACCCAGTGGTTCACAGCCCTCCGTTTCTCGCACCGGACCGGCACCGTCCGACCCAACGGAGACGCCGAGTCGACTGCAGTACCCCTCAGGGCCCTCGGATACAAACCGCACGTCCCAGCCGTCTCGTCCAGGCGTGGTGACCCAGCCCAGCACGCCATCCGGCACGCTACCACCTCTCTCGAGGACTCGATCGGTGGCAAGCCATGCCGCACGGTCTTTCTCAAAAAGAAGCCGCCCGACAGCCTCACGATCTCTCAAGGCCGGGTAGCGATCCTCGACCAACACAGGCTCGGAAGGTTGTCTCTCGGCGTAGTAACGGCGAAGATCGTCACCGATAAGAGCATCCAGATCGATACGTTTTCCATGACAGTCCGTGATGCTGATCGAATCGACCTCTATCCGCCCACCGACCTCCCGGGTGCCGAATCGGACCTTGGGCCGCTTCTCCGAATACCACATCCTCATGACCGTAATCGAGAAGTCGCAGTAATCGAACAGGCTACGCTCGTGATCCAGCCTCGAGATGACCTCGGCGCTTCGATCGAACAGGATCAACGCGGTTCCCGGGATCCCCCTGTTGCTCACTCCGAGAAAGAGCTCTTCGTCCTTTGAGGCAAAGATCTGCTCGAAGGACGCGTCGGGAATCACACCAACTTCTTCTCCGCCATCGAGCACTCGAATGAGGAAACGGGGAAACTCTTGACTATCGGTAGCATCGGTGATGCGAACGATCTCGGTACTTCCGAAGGTGAAGACCTTCTCTTCGACACCCTTGGCATACATCCAGGAATCAGCGGAGACAGCGCCGTAGAATCCGATGACAGCCAGAATCATTGCCGCAAACATCAACCGAGATCGGCTACTCAACATTTCCCAGACTCCCTGCCCTCAGCAGCTACCCGACGCCTGCATACACCAGCTTGCCGGACCATGACCATCGGTGCCGCTTGACCGTGTCATACATCGGACTCCCGAAGCGTTCAGCAGGCCAAACCGTGTAGGCGCGAACGCACATCTCGGAATCCAGCCAATCCTTCATCGCTGGAACTTCTTCGTGCGGATAACGCCGCCCAACCTCGGCATTGAAGGCTGACCATCCGGCTTCGTCGTCCCAGCGGTAGACCCAGTAAGTGCGGGTTGGATCGCTGGTTTGGAAAGCCCAGAAATCCCAATCCACGATCACGTACGGGTGGATCTCGTAACCCCAGGCGACTGAAATTACGTCGTCCCACCGGAACCAGAAATCACTCTCGTCATCACGAAAAACGCCCTTATCGTCGAACCGCACGCAGGTGGTGGACTCGACATCGATCCAGGGGTCGTTTCCAATACGGACACTCATGTGCTTTGCCGCATGTCGATCGCTCCCAACCTCAGTGAAAGTCCCGGCTTCGGGTCGGCTCCAGTCTGGTCTGCAGCGTTTTGGTCGGATCCCAGAACGACTCTGCGATCAGGTGCACCACGCCGTCCTGTTTCTGAAGCTTGCCGCTGACGCCCAGGAAATTCCGGGTCTTGATCGTCAGCGCGTGTTCCTCGAAAACCTGACTCCAGACTACCACGTTGACGAAGCCGGTCTCGTCTTCCATGGTCATGAACACCACCCCCGAGGCGGTGCCCGGGCGCTGGCGGCAGATCACGATGCCGGCGTAGCGCACCCGGCGGCCGTCGCTCATCGCCGTCACCTCGGCGGCATCGGGCAGCCGGCGCTTGCGGAACAGCTCCCTCAGCGGAAGCAGCGGGTGCCCCTCGGTGCTGTGGCTGCTGCTGCGGTAATCCCAGTTGATGGTCTCGAATACGTCGAGGTCGCTGAAAGCGGCCTCCCGCTCCTCGGTTTCGAGGCCAAGCGGCGTGTCTTCGTCCCGGGCGACGCCGGAAACACGCCAGAGCGCCTCACGGCGACGGGGCTCCAGGGTGCGTAGCGCTCCCGCCTCGGCCAGCCGGGTCAGCACGCCGTCGTTGAGTCGAGAGCGGGCGGCGAAGTCTTCCACCGACAGGAACGAGCTCTCGGCCCGGGCGGCGGCGATGCGCTCCCAGTCCCCCTCCCCCACCCCTTTGACGAAGCGTAGCCCCATGCGGATCGCGCTGGCCGACGCCGCCCCCGCCTCGGGGCCGCCGGGGATCGCCCGCTCCCCTGCCTTGGCCTTGCGCGCCGCGACCACGCCGTCGGGCAGCGGCTCCAACAGACAATCCCAGTGCCCCCGCACCACGTCCGCCGGCCGCACCTCCACCCCGTGGCGTTTGGCGTCCTCGACGATGGTCGCCGCCGAGTAGAACCCCATGGGCAGCGCGTTCAACAAGGAACAGGCGAAGACCTCGGGGTAGTGGCACTTCATCCACGCCGTGGCGTAGGCGATCAGCGCGAAGCTGGCGGCGTGGCTCTCGGGGAAGCCGTACTCGCCGAAGCCGCGGATCTGCTCGAAGACCCGCTCGGCGAACTCCGCCTCGATGCCCTTGGCGGTCATCCGCCGCACCAGCCGCTCCCGGTGGCGTTCGATGCGGCCGCTGCGCCGCCAGGCGGCCATGTCCCGACGGAGTTGATCCGCCTCGCCGGGGGTGTAGTCCGCCGCCACCATCGCCAGGCGAATCACCTGCTCCTGGAACAGCGGCACGCCGAGGGTCTTCTTCAGCACCGGCTCCAGACATTCGTGGGGATAGACCACCGGCTCCAGCCCCGAGCGGCGGCGTAGATACGGGTGCACCATGCCGCCGGTGATCGGCCCCGGCCGCACGATACTGACCTCGATCACCAGGTCGTAGTAGGTCCGGGGCTTCAGGCGCGGCAGCATCGCCATCTGAGCGCGGCTCTCGATCTGGAACACGCCGACGGTATCCGCCCGGCAGATCATGTCGAAGGTCGGCGTGTCGTCGGGAGGGATGGTCGCCATGGTCTCGCTGCGCCGGTAGTGCTGCTTCAACAGATCGAAGGCCAGATGCAGTTGGCGCATCGCCCCCAGGCCCAGCAGGTCGACCTTGAACAGCCCCAGCTCTTCCAGGCAGTCCTTGTCCCACTGGATCACCGTGCGGTCGGGCATCGAACCGTTCTCGATCGGCACCAGCGTCGAAACCGGCTCGTGGCCCAGCAGGAACCCGCCGGGATGGATCGACAGATGCCGCGGGAAATCCTGGATCTCGTTGGCCAGCCGCAGCAGGTGCCGGTGCACCGCTTGGTTCGGGTCGAGGCCGGCCCCTTCCAGCGCCTCGGCGGCCACCGAGCCGCCATAGTGGTTGATCAACTTGGAGAGCCGGTCCAGTGCGGTCTCCGGCACTCCCAGCACCTTGCCTACATCCCGCACCGCCGAGCGCGGCCGGTAGCGGATGAAGTTGGCGACCATCGCGGCGTGGGAGCGGCCGTACTTCTCGTAGACGTGCTGGATCACCTCTTCCCGGCGTTCGTGCTCGATGTCCAGGTCGATATCCGGCGGCTCCGCCCGCTCCCGGGAAAGAAACCGCTCGAACAACAGCCCCAGCCGGATCGGATCGACGGCGGTGATGCCCAGGCAATAACACACAGCTGAGTTGGCCGCCGAACCCCGCCCCTGGCAGAGAATCCCCTGCTCCCGGCAGAAGCGCACGATCTCCCACATGGTCAGGAAGTAGCCGCCGTAATCGAGTTCCTCGATCAGCGCCAGCTCCTTGTCGAGTTGACGGGCCATCGCCTCGGGCACCTGGCCGCCGAATCGCTCGCCGGCGCCGCGGAAGGTCAGGGTGCGCAGCCACTCACTCGAGGTGCTGCCGTCGGGAAGTTTCTCCAGCGGATAGCGGTAGCGCAGATCGTCCAGGTTGAAGCGGCAGCGCCGGGCGACCTCGTGGGTCGCCGCCACGGCGCCGGGATCGTCCTCGAACAGCTTCTCGAACAGGAACCCGGACTTGAGCGCGTGCTCGGCGTTGGGTTTGGTCAAGCGCCCGGCGTCGACCAGCTTGACCCGGTGCCGGATGCAGGTCATCACATCTTGAAGCTCACGGCGATGGGGCTTGTGGTAGAGCACCTCGGTGGCCGCCACCCGGGGCATGCCGTAGCGGGCCGCCCGCTGGCGCAACAGCCCCTCCACCGCGGGCTCTCCGCTGCGCCGGTGCCGGGTGACCATGGCGTAGAGCCGGTCACCGAAAGCCTCTCCCAGCTCATGGGCCACGAAGAACGGGTCCGCCTCGCCGCAGAGCAGGCTGCGCTCCCCACCCCACAGCGCGATCAGATCATCCGCGTGTTCGTAGACCTCACGCCAGCCGACCTTGCTCTCCCCCTTGGCGCAGCGCAGGCGCCCGGCGGTCAGCAGCCGGCAGAGATTGCCGTAGCCCTTGCGGCTCTGGGAGAGCAGTACCAGCGTCGACCCGTCGTCGACGGTGACCTCGGCGCCGAGGATCAACTGCAGCCCCAGCTCGCGCGCCTGGACGTGGGCCGCGACCAGCCCGTAGACGCCGTCCCGGTCGGTCAGCGCCAGGCCTTCGAGGCCCAGGGCGGCGCAGGTCTCGACCAGTTCCTCGGGGTGACTCGCCCCTTCGAGAAACGAGAAATTACTCTTGCACCACAGCGGGATCACAGCGGAATCACTCGACCCGGCCCTGCAGATACCAGCGGCGGCGGGGCCGGTCGTAGAAGACCCAGAGCAGCTCCCCCTTGCGGGTCTCGGCGAAGTGATACTCCCGGTGCACAGGACGCACCCACCAGCCGCCGGAGACCACGTAGGGGCCGTGCACCTTGACTACCGGCCCCTGCTCCAACCCGTAGAGCAGCCAACCGTCGGGTTCATGGCGGGGCCGGGGCGGCAGGGCGATCGGCCGGGCGTGAATGCGCCGGATCAAACGGCTGAGCAACACCTCCCGGGGTCGGGACTTCTCAAGTCGATTGAGCTTCTCCCAGTAGAAGCTGCCTTCGGGCAGATGGCCGTCCCTGAGCCGCGGCCGGACCACCGAGTCGTCGCCCAGTTCGGCGCGGACGCGGGCCAGGGCGCGATTGGCCGCGTCGAGATCCCGCCGGGTGCGCTCGGCGAACATCTCGAGCTGACGGCGATCGGCAGGAGCCTCTCTGGCCAGCAGCAACAGCTCGGTCACCGCATCGGGCAACCTCCGCACCGCCGACAGGCGCAAGCGCATCAGCTCCAGCAGTTGCCGGTCATCGAGCGTCGGCGCTGCCGGACGGATGCTCTCGATGTGATCCCCCCGCTGCTCGAAGCGGAAACCGACGCGGATCTCCGAGACCGCCGCGCCCCGCTTGGCCAGCTCGTCAAGCATCGGCTGCAGCATGCTCTCGGCCAGCACCATCAACCGCTGGGCGTCGGTCTCGTGGTAGTCGAGGATCTTGCGCTGCAGCACCGGCGGCCGGGGCTTTTCCGGCTGGAGCGGCACGTTGAGTTCACCGGAAGCCAGCCGGTGAATGCGGTGGGTCGCCACGCCGTAGCGCTTGCGAATGCCCTCGGCGGGAAGCTCCAGGAGGCGCCCGACGGTCTCGACGCCCAACCGCGCCAGGGCGTCTCGGGATTTGGGTTCGATACCCAGCCGGTCCAGCGGCACCCGGCGTAACGCCGCCTGCTCCTCGCTGGGCAGGCGCATCACGATCACCCCGCGCTTTTGCCGGGCCAGACCGTAGCTACCGAAGCGGCCGAAGCCGACCACCACCGTGGCGTTGAAGCCGAGGCCGGTCAGCGCCTGGCGAACCGAGGAGCCCCAGGCCCGTAGCGACTCGTAAAGCCGTTCAAGGCCGGTGGCGTCCAGCCAGAACACTCCCGGTTCGTCGCTGGAGGGTTCGACGTGAGGGGTGAAGTCGCGCAGGCGACGACTCAACCGGGCCACCCCGCGCTCGATGATCTCCCGGGGCACTTCGGCGGCCCGTAGATCCCGGTTCAGCGACAGCCCGGCGGCGTAGCGCATGCCGGGGAGGATGCGAGAAGCCCGCGCTTTTTCGTTGACCCACTGGATCAGCCCCTGGGGACGGTCACTGTCGACCACCGCCACCGGCTGTTCGCGCCAGTCGGGATGTTGCTCCAGCAGGAGCTGCAGCGGAAACGCCGGTAGATCAACACAGGCCGTCCGGTGCATGACAGACCTCCGTGTATTTCCACCCCGGTCCCTTACGTTTGTCCTTGAGGACCTGAACCTCGCAGCGGTAGCGCCCCTGCTCCCCCGCCCCCCGGGTGGCGGCGGCCCGCAGCGAAACCAGCGAACCGATGGAGGGCCGGTGGGTTTCCTTACGGGTCAGGCAGAGCAACGCCGTGTCGTGACGCTTGGCCAGGCCGGCGAGGCGGGTCTGCACCGGGATCGGCAGCCGGGCGTCGATGTACAGATCGAGAACCAGCAGGCCGAAGGCCCCCGAGCGCAGCAGGTGGTCGGCGGCCCGGGCGGCCTGGATCGACTCCTGGACCCAGATCACCGCCAGCGACTTGAGGTCGACGCCGGTCTCGGCCACATCCGGCGGAAAGAAGGTGCCGCTGGGATGAGCCAGCCAGGCCACCGGTTCGTTCTTGCGCTGGGCTTCGTGGAGCAGCCGGAAGACCAGGGTCAATGCCGCCGAGGCTTCACTCCCCGAGATCTCGGCGAAGCGTCCGGCGAACATGGCCAGGCTCCAGTCGGCCGGGGTCTGACTCGGTTCGATGCCCCGGCGAATGGCGCTCCAGTCGGCAGGCAGCTCGAAGGCCGGCCGTACTTCGGCGGCGGATTCACCCGGAGAGCCGGTCGAAGGTTGGGCCACCCCGTCGGGAGATGGAAGTGGCAACGAGGTATCGAGGACCCGCTGTCGGGCCCCCTCGGACGCCTGCCGCCGGTTCATCGGCGACGCAGGTAGCGACGCACCTCGACGACGCGTCCCAGAAGCTGGACCTCTTCCGGGTCGGGGAACAGCACGTCGTAATCCGGGTTGTCGGGATGGAGTTCGATCAGGTTGCCCCGGCGGCGCAGACGCTTGACCGTGGCCTCTTCGCCGACCAGGGCGACGACGATATCGCCGTCATTGGCGGTGGGCTGGCGGCGCACCACCACCACGTCGTCGGGAAGGATGCCGGCGTGGAGCATGCTCTCCCCCTGGACCCTGAGGCCGAACAGTTCCTCGTCATCGAAGAGGGATGCCTGGACCGGCAGGTAGCCGTCGAGATGCTCCACCGCCAGCTCGAAACCGCCGGCGGGCACCTGCCCCAGGATCGGTACCCAGCGCGGGGGATCGACCGCCGGCCCGGGCAACCGGTAGCCCCGGGACTTACCCGGCTGCTTGTCCAGCCGGCCCTCGGCGACCAGCGCCTCCAGGTGTTCCCGGGCGGTCTGCACCGCCCGGAAGCCGAAGGCCTCCTGGACCTCCCGCACCGTCGGCGGCTCCCCTGCCGAGATCTGCTCCTGCACGAAACGGAATACTCGTTCGCGGGTCTGTCCGGGAGGGGTTCGTCCCATCGTTCCGTGCTCCTTGAGGTCTCGTATCGGGTGAGAAAAACATACCGCACAGATGTCTGGTACGCAAGAAAAATCCCGAATCTCCCCTGTTCCGGCGCTTCTCCCCACCCGGCGACGGGCAGCCCAGAACGAGACGTGCCATCCTTGACCTCCCGTGGTGAGGGGGCGATCTTGAGCCCTCGAAGCACCGCCAGAAATCGAATCGAGGAGCCTTCTCCATGAACCGAGCGCGCCTTGCCAGCATCCTGATCCTGACCGCCGCCCTCCTGACCGGCTGCGGCGGCGACAAGAGCAGCGATATCCCCAACCCCGGCACCGACCCGGCCGACAACCCGACCCAGACCGCCCCGGGCGGAGGCCTGGTTGCCGAACGCGAGGGAGACGAGAGTGGCGTGCTGGTGCACAACGGCCAGCGGATGGTGGTCAAGTCCGCCATCGCCGTCTGGAACGCCGAGGAGAAAGAACTCGACATCGACCTGCTCCCCTTCGAGCCCACCGAGGCGGACATCGAACGCTGCCGCAAGGACGAGACGATGTTCATGCTCGACGGCAAGCAGGCCGAGGGCTTCAGCGACCGGGTGCCCTACGGCACCTACACCTTCTGGGGTGACCAGATGGGGGGCGTGAAGAACGCCGCCGAGGCCTACCACGCGATCCACGCCCACTTCCTCGGCGAACCGGGCAGCAACATCAGCCTCAACTACCCGTCGAACGAGCACAGCACCAGCCTCGAGGGCAGCCTCGAACCGGGTAGCGAGATCGTCCTACGGTCCAAGGGGCGGGATACGAGCCTGGGCGATCACGACATGAGCTGGGACCTGGAACTGCGGGCGAAGGTCTATATCGCCAACGCCCAATAAGCCGGGGTGTTGCCACCCCGGCTTCGATAACGGCTCCGATCCAGTGTGCGCACTCGGAGCCGTCCTTCTCCGGCAATCGCGCGTTGCCGTCCAGCAGTTACGGACAGGCGGTTCCCGTTCTCGGCGTACCGTCGCTCCGGTTACCCAACGGGCCCACGCCGCCGGGGCAGGCGTTGACCGCCCGGCTCAGGTAGTGGAACGCCGACCCGGCCGGCGGCACCGTCGCGTCGTTCGCCGTCAGATCGGCGTCCCCGTTCTCGAAACAAACCCCACTGTCGAAGTCGCCGGGATCGCCGGAGCGCAGCAGGTCGTAGAGGGTCACGTTGCCTCCGGCAACACCCGGGGCGCTCCACGAAATCGTCGTCACCCCACCCAGCGGGTCATGGGACAACACCAGAGACTCGGTCTCCCCCGGCACCGCCCAGACATCCCCGTTGCCGTCATCGCAGTCCCCTGAAGTGGCAACGTAGCCGGGCGGCGCCGTACAAGCGGAGACCACATCCGACGGATCGCCGAAGCCGTCGCTGTCCCCGTCGCCGAACCAGTCGGTGGCGGTGCAGGCGGCGGCGCAGTAGCGGGCGCCGATCGGCGTGCGGTTGAAGATCCTGCCGCCGAAGACCAGCAGCTCGCTGCCACTCCAGACGCCGGTATGAAAATCGCGGCGCTGAGGCGCCCGCACATCGGTGGTCAGCGACCAGCTGTCGGTTGCGGGGTCGTAGCGGCCGCCACTATTGACCTGACTGCTGTCCCGGCCGCCCCACACGATCATCTCGCTACCGGTCCAGACCGCCACGTGGCGCCCGCGCTTCGGCGGCGCGCCGACGGTGGTGGTCGGCGTCCAGCTATCGGCGACCGGGTCGTAGCGCGCGCCGGTGTCGAGCCCGCTGTTGGCGGTACTCGGCGAACCACCCCAGACGATCATCTCGCTGCCGCTCCAGACCGCCGTATGCCGTTGCCGCGCCTGGGGTGCTCCTGTCGACGACATCGGCGTCCAGCTGTCGGTGGCCAGATCGTAGCGCCCGCCATCCCCCAGGATCGCCGAGTTGTAGCCACCCCAGACGATGAAGCGACTACCGTCGAAAACCGAGACCGGGTGGTTGCGCAGACTGGGCGCGCCCACCTCGCTCGTCAACGTCCAGCTGTCGCTGACCGGGTCATAGCGTCCACCCGACGAGTCGCCGGAGCTGCCGCCCCAGACGATCATCTCGCTACCGGTCCAGGCCGCCGTGTGCCGCCCGCGACTCACCGGCGCACCGACGGTGCTCAGCGGCGTCCAGCTGTCGCTTGTCGGGTTATAGCGTTCGGCCGGGGCCGCCAGGGAGGAGAAGCCGCCCCAGACGATCATCTCGGTACCGCTCCAGACCGCGGTGTGCAGTTCGAGATTGGTGCTCAGACTCGACGGCGCCGTGGTGCTCCAGCTATTGAGCGCGGGATCGTAGCGGAAGGTCGTGGCCGGCTCGATGGTCTCGCCGCCATGAATGATCATTTCGCTGCCGGTCCAGACCGCGGTGTGCTCCGCCCGTGGCGCCGGGGCATTGGTGTGAAAGGTCGGCGTCCAGCTGTTGCTGATCGGATTGTAACGCCCCCCCTCCGAGGAGACCCCGGTGTTGCCGAAACCACCCCAGACGATCATCTCGCTACCGGTCCAGACGGTGGAGTTGTCGATCAGCTCGCTGGCCGGTGAACTTCCCGTGGGCACGAAGCCCCAGAAGCCGGTTTGCGGGTTGTACTTGGCCGAGTCGAAGCCGTTGTAGCCGCCGTAGATCACCATCTCTGAGCCGGTCCAGACCGACGAGTGGGCGTAGCGCGGCAGTGGATAGTTACCCGCGGTACTCACCGAGGACCAGCTCCCGGTCAGGTTGTTGTAGCGATAGCCGTCGTCGAGCTCGATGGGCACGTACTCGTCGTTCTCCGCGTCATACTCCAGGCCGTAACCACCCCAGATGATGAACTCGGTGCCGGTCCAGACACCGGTGTGCTGGGTCCGCTCGGCTCCTGGCGGCGAGGCCAGATTGAACCAGGAGTTGGTCGACGGCCGGTAGCGCCAGAGGTCGTTGTAGAGCTCGAACGGATCCGAGGCCTCCTGCTGGCCACCGCCGTAGACCAGCATCTCGTTGCCGGTCCAGACCGCGGCGGCGTAGGGACGCGGGTCGGGACCGGGGAACGCGGGCATGCTGGTCCAGCTATCGGTCGAGGGGTTGTAGCGCCCTCCCGGCCCGGGATCGACGTTGTTGTCGGTGCCGCCCCAGACGATCATCTCGCTACCGGTCCAGACCTGAGTGTGGGTGTAGCGCGGCGAAGGCGCGCCCACCGTCGAGGTCGCGGCCCAGCTATCGGTCAGCGGGTCGTAGCGGCCTCCGGTGTTGGTCTGAAAGTCTCCGGAGTCGGTCACGCCCCCCCAGACGATCATTTCGCTACCGGTCCAGATCGCTCGGTGGTCGTAGCGCCCCGCGGGCGCACCGATCAGCGACGTGGGGGTCCAGGTATCGGTCGCCGGGTCGTAGCGGCCGCCGTCGTCGAAAGCGCGGCCGTTCTCGCCGCCCCAGACGATCATCTCGCTGCCGGTCCAGACCGCGGTATGCAGGCTGCGTCGCTCCGGCTCGACGAAATACGAAGACCAGCTGTCGTCGGTGCAGCCGCTGCCGGATTCGGCGCGCGCGGAATCGACGTCCGGCAGGGTCAACACCAGCTCATCGACCAGCGGAGCGTGTGCCTCGGACTCCGGATCGACCTGGCCGGACGTGGGAGCGCCCGGCCTTGCGTCCATCGGGTCAAACTCCGCCGGCACCGCCGCCCCGGCTTTCTCGGCCGACACCGCCTGCTTGCGCTGGATGCGATCGGTCCAGAGCGCCGTCAAACGGGGTAAGGCCAGCGCCCGGGCGATCCGCTGGGGATCCCGGTCCAACGCCTCGAACAACCGCTCCAGCGTCCGAGGCGCCCGGGTCTGGAGCACCATGCGGTTGAGTTCCCGCTGCAACACCTGCTCGTCGATCCGGGCCCCCTGGGTCTCGAGCCGCTCCAACCGCTCGAGGGTCCGCGAGGCCCGGGCCTCGAGCGCCTCACGGGAAAGCACCTGCTCCAGCGGCGGCTTCTCGCCGGCGTTGTGCGCGGGCCAGATGCGCTGTTCCCAGTAGACCTGCTCGACCGCCCAGAGGTCGTCGAGCCAACGTTGATGTTCCGGCGTGGCCGCGAAGGCGCAGCCGGCCCAGAAGATGATCAGGATCCCGATTCCCAGTAACCGACCCATGGTGCTTCTCCTCAGGAGCCGCCTGTGTGCGCTTCGGCGGCCTCGGAAAGCACGGGCGCAATCGCCGGGGAGAACCCATCACGACCCGGGGATTTTTTTCAGGCCGGCCTGAGCCGACCCGGGCCGGCGAAACCGGGAGCCGCGAGCATTTGGGAGTATTCTGGGAATTCGAGCGGGCGGAGGCTGCGGCACCCGCTCCCCCTACCGATTGTCCGGCGCCGGAACGTGCCCGGTCGGGTAGCTTCAGGAGAGATCCGCCGAGGCCGGCGACACAGCGGAGAACCTGCGAAGCATGTCGGAGAACCCGACCAGACTGACTCAACTGCTGCGCTCCTGGAGCGGCGGCAGCGAGGAGGCCGGAGGCCAGTTGATGGAACTGGTCTACCGGGAGCTGCGCGGTCTCGCCCATCGGCAATTGCGCAACGAGGGGCGCCGCACCCTGGACACCACCGAGCTGGTCCACGAGGCCTACATGCGGCTGGTCGGTTCCGACCATCCCTGGGGTGGCCGGGCCCACTTCTTCAGCGCCGCCGCCCGGGCGATGCGGCACATCCTGGTCGAACGGGCCCGCAGCCGCAACGCCCAGAAGCGGGGCGGCGGATTGGCCCCGGCGACCCTGGACGAGGCCTTCTGCTACGCCGACGAACGAGCCGATGAAGTGCTGGAACTGGACGACGCGCTGAACCGCCTGGCGGAGGTGCAAGAGCGCGCCGCCCGCATCGTGGAAATGAAGTGCTTCGTCGGCATGACCTCCAAGGAGATTGCCGAGGTGGTCGGCGTCTCGGTGCCCACGGTGGAACGGGACTGGAAGACCGCACGGGCGTGGCTGATGCGGGAACTGTCGAGCGACCGATCATGAGCGACTGGGATGCCCTGACCCGGCACTTCGAAGCGCTTTCGGCCCTGGACCCGGCGGCCCGGGAGCGCCGGCTGCAAGAGATCGGCGAACGGGATGCCGGACTGGCCGAGGAACTCCGCGGACTGCTCACCGCCGGCGAGGCCACCTCGGGCCCGGTCGAGCGGCTGGCCGCCGCCGCGCCGTTGACCATCGAACCTCAGCAGGATCTGAGCGGCACTCAGGTCGGCCCCTACACC
>CAZBZH010000032.1:0-16189 GCA_964496265.1 uncultured Acidobacteriota bacterium
TCGTGGAGTGTGTCGCCCCGGGGAGCGGCCGGCCGGTCGACCCGCCCGCTCCAGGAGAGCGCCCCGCGGCTCATCTCGCGCAGCGCCTCGTGCATCTCCCGGGCGCTCTGGAAGCGGTCCGCCGGCTCCTTGGCCAGGGCGCGATCGATGAACGCATCGATGCCCCGGGGGAGCCCGGGTACCAGGTTGCTCAGCGGAATCGGCGAGGTGTGGACGATGGTGTAGGCCAGGCCGGTCAGGTCCTCGCCGGGGAACGGGTGATTGCCGCAGAGCGCCTGATAGAGCACCACACCGAGGGAGAACAGGTCCGAGCGGGCATCCACCTCCCGTCCCCGAATCTGTTCCGGCGACATGTGGGCCGGCGAACCCACGGTGTGGCCGGTGCGGGTCAACTCCGAGGTGCCGTAGCGGGCCACGCCGAAGTCGGCGATCTTGACCGAGTGCTCCTCTTCGCAGAGCAGTACGTTGGCCGGCTTGATGTCCCGGTGCACGATCCCGGCGCGGTGGGCCACGGTGAGCGCCTCGGCGACCCGGCCGACGATGTGGAAGGCGTCGTCGGGGGAGAGCCGCCCCTGCTGTTCGATGCGGTCCCGCAGGCTGCCGCCGGAGACGTACTCCATGGCGATGAACGGGACCTCGCGGCGGGGATCCCAGTCGATGTCGAAGACGGTCACGATACCCGGATGGGACAGGCCCGCCGCGGCGCGAGCCTCGCGCATGAAGCGTTCCTGGAACTCGTCGCGCTGGGAGAGGGTCAGGCCGTCGGGGATCTCGAACGACTTGACCGCCAATCGCCGATGCAGCTTGGGATCCCACACCCGGTGGACGACACCCATGGCCCCACGGCTGATCTCCGCCTCGACGTCGTAGCGGCCGATCTTGTTCATCGAGGCAAATATGGGGATTACCCCGGGGCCGCGACAAACCTGCCCGGCTGATCCGGGTGTCGGAATTCGCGACATCGGCCGATACGGCCCGCCGTCAGGGGCTTCCCGCAGCCTGCCGGGACCACTAGGATGAGGCCGTCGCCATGCCGGCGAGGGAGGTTGCGTGCAGATCTGGGTGGATGCCGACGCCTGTCCCCGGGCGATCAAGGATGTGCTGATCCGGGCCGCGCAACGTCGCCGGGTCTTGACCGTATTCGTGGCCAACCGGGACACCAGACTTCCGCCCGACGATTGTTTGCGCAGCGTGCGGGTCAAGCAGGGCTTCGACGTGGCCGATCGAGAGATCGTCGACCGCATCGAGGTCGGGGATCTGGTGATCACCGCCGACGTGCCGCTGGCCGCCGATGTCGTCGAGCGCGGGGCCACCGCCCTCAACCCCCGGGGCACTCTCTACACCGAGGACAACGTCCAGGAACTGCTGGCCCAGCGGGACCTGATGGACGAACTGCGCTCCCTGGACATGGTGCGCGGCGGGCCGCCCCCGTTCGGCGCCGGCGAGGTGCGGTCCTTCTCCAACCAACTCGATCGCTTCCTGACGCGGAACGGCGCCTAGTCCGGCGGTTGACGGCGGAGGGCTGTCCTGGAGCGGTCCGCTCCAGCGCGGTCAGCTGCTGGCGCAGGTGCGGCAGGAGCGCTTGAACGCGTCGAAGGCCAGCAGCTGCACGTCCGGCGTCAGATAGCCGTCGCGCAGGGGTTCGTGTTTCATCAGATCGGTGCTGAGGTACTTCTTGTTGCTGTCGGGGAAGATAGTGGCGATCACCGAATCCGGCCCGTAGCGGTTCTGCAGCTTCAGCGCTCCGAGCAGGTTGGCTCCTGACGAGATCCCGACACCCAGGCCCAGGTCCGCGGCGAGCCGTTGCGCCATCAGAATGGCGTCTCCATCGTCGACGTCGACCACCTCGTCGAGGAAGTCCAGGTCGACGATCGGCGGGATGAACTCGTCGGAGATGCCCTGGATCCGATGGGAGCCGACCTTGTGCCCGGTGCGCAGGGTCGGCGACCCGGCGGGCTCCAGCGGATGCAGCTTGACCCGCGGGTCCATCTCGCGGAGGAAGCGGCCGACGCCCATCACCGTCCCGCCGGTGCCGACGCCCGCGACAAAAGCGTCGGGGGACATGCCGTGGTAGCGCAGCTGCCAGAAGATCTCCGGGCCGGTGGCGGCCCGGTGGGCGTCGATGTTGTCCTCGTTGCGGAACTGGCGGGGGAGGAAGGCGCCGATCTCGGCGGCGTAGGCTTCCGCCTGCTCGATGGCGCCGATGAAGCCGCCGTCCTCGGCCGGGACCAGCCGGATCTCCGCGCCGAGGCAACGGATCAGCGCGGTGCGCTCGGAACTCATCCAGTCGGGCATGAAGATCGTGACCGGGTGGCCGGTGGCCTTGCCGATTCCGGCGACGGCGATGCCGGTGTTGCCGCTGGTCGCCTCGACGATCGGCCGGCCCGGAGGCAGCAGGCCGTGGGCGCCGGCCTTGCGCAAAATGTGCAGCACCATGCGGTCCTTGATGCTGCCGGTCATGTTCAGGTTCTCGGCCTTGGCGTAGAGCCGGCGCGGTTCGCCGCGGTAGAGCAGTTCGATCTCGAGTAGGGGCGTATTGCCGACCATGTGGCGCAGGGCGTGAATCCGCCGCGCGGCGTTGAATTCGGTCGATGGGCGTGGGGACCGCCCGCCGGGTAGTCTTCCCATGGCACCCCCGGTTGGTGGATCGTGGCTTGAGCGATCTCATTATGCTGTCAGAATCACCGGCGGGACGTCCGCAAACGGGATCACCTCGGTCCGCTTGCCGGCCATGCCACGAGAACGGAGTCGCGTTGGATAGCAAGAACAAGCTGACCACGGTCTGGGAGCGTCGCGTGCTCACGGTGGCGCGGGTGACCTCGGTGGCCGCCGCGCTGCTGATCGCCGGGGTCTGGTTTGCCGTGGGGTCGCCGAGCTGGCCGGCCCCGATCGCGGGAAGCCTTGCCGGGGCGCTGCTCTACCGGTTGATGACCCGCAAGCTCCGCCGCCGCCGGGAGATCCTGGCTCAGCCCTTCCGCGGCGAATGGGAGGCGGTGCTGCAGAAGGAGATTCCGTTCTTCCGGGCGCTGGAGCCCGAGGATCAGGCAGATTTCCGGCGTCAGATCCAGGTCTTCATCGGGGAGAAGCGGATCACCGGGATCGGGACCGAGCTCGACGAGACGACCCGGGTGCTGACCGCCGCCAGCGCGGTCATTCCGATCTTCGGTTTCCCCGAGTGGGAGTGGGACGAGATCCGCGAGGTGCTGATCTATCCCGAACGGTTCAGCACCGACTTCTCCATGGGCGAGGGGCACCGCACCCTGGGCATGGTCGGCACCGGCTCGATGAACGGCATGATGATTCTGGCCCGGCCCGATCTGTTGCAGGGGTTCCGCAATCCCGGCGACAAACGCAATGTGGGTCTCCATGAGTTCGCCCATCTGGTGGACAAGACCGACGGCACCATCGACGGCGTGCCCCACGCCGGGTTGGAAGGGGAGGCGGTGCGCCCCTGGATCGATCTGATGCGGCGCAAGATGCTGGAGATCGAGCGGGGAGATTCGGACATCGATCCCTACGCCCTGACCAACGAGGCGGAGTTCTTCGCCGTCACCACCGAGTATTTCTTCGAACGCCCGGGGGTGATGCAGCGCAAGCACCCACAACTCTACGGGATGCTCGAGGGCATCTTTCAGCAGGACCTGGGCGCCCGCGCGTTGCGGATCTCGAAGGAGGTGCTCGCCGGGGGCAAGCGCTTCGGACGCAACTCACCTTGCCCCTGCGGCAGCGGCAAGAAGTACAAGCGCTGCTGCCTCAAGAAGGTCTGACGGTCCCGTTCCCCGGTTGCTTCATCGCGGCGCGCACCGTGTCGGTCAGGGTCAGGATGCGGAAGGGCGTCTGTACGAAGCCCGACAGGTAGCGGGAGTCCAACTCCCGGGTCGCCGCCTGTTGGTCGAAACCGCTCATCAGGAGTAGCGGCGTGTCCGGTGAGATCTCGTGGATCTTGCGGGCCGCCGAGAGGCCGTCCAGCCGGGGCATGGTGCGGTCGAGGAGCACCACCCCGATCTCATCCCGCTTGCGGCGGAACAGTTCGACCCCTTCGAGGCCGTCGCTGGCGCAGAGCACCTGCATGCCGCGGCGTTCCAGGATGTTGGCCGCCACGTCCCGCACCAGTTGCTCGTCGTCGACGATCAACGCGGTGCCGACCAGCTGTTCCTCGGCGGAGGACTGGGTCGAGAGCGCCGGTGCGGTGCTGTCCTTGGGCCCGTCCGCAGGCAGCACGACCCGCACGACGGTGCCCTTGCCCGGCGTGCTGCGAACGCGGATACCGCCGCCGTGCATGCGCACGATGCCCAGCACCGCCGAGAGTCCAAGACCGCTCCCCGAGAACTTGGTCGAGAAGAAGGGATCGAACATGCGATCGCTGGTCGCCGACTCCATGCCGACACCCGAGTCCTCGACCTCGACGAAGGCGTAGCGGCCGGGGAGCAGGACATCGCGGACGGTGTAGTCCCGGAGGCCCCCCTCGTCGATCCGGCAGGTCCCGGTGCGCAGGGTGATGCGGCCGGGCCGGCCCTCGAGGGCATCCGACGCGTTCATCATCAGGTTCATCAGGATCTGCTGGACCTGGGCCGAGTCGCCGGTCAACCGGGGCAGGGTGGGCTCGAACTCGTAGTGCACCTCGGCGGTGCGCGAGATCGCCGTTTCGAGCAACTCGGTCATCTCCCGCACCAGATCGTTGAGCTGGATCGGCGAGGCGACGAAGTTGACCTTGCCCGCGTAGGAGAGCATCTGCTGGGTCAATTGCTCGGCCCGTTCCGCGGCGCGCTCGATCTGGGTGATGCGGCGATGGGGTTCGGTCGACGGTTCGACGTCGTCCAGCGCCAGGGATGCGTTCCCCAGAATGCCGGTCAGCAGGTTGTTGAAGTCGTGGGCGATGCCGCCGGCCAGGACGCCGAGGCTCTTGAGCTTCTCGGCGTGCATCATCTCCTGCTGCAGGCGTTGCTGCTCCGCTTCCCCGCGCAGGCGTTCGATCTCGTTCCCCACCCGCACGGCGAGAATCTCGATCATCCAGCGTTCGTTGGTGTTGATCTCGAAGGGGCCGCGGGTGGCGGCAACCAGGTGGCCCAGGACTCTGCCGTCGGATCCACGGGCCGCGACACCGACGAACCCCTCGAGGCCCCGCTCGGTGATTCCCGGGTCGTCGGGGAACAACCGGGCCAGGCCGTCGCGGTAGTGCAGCACCTCGGGCTGGTCGAGTCCCGCGCAGGGGGTGATCGCGATGTCGTACTCGAAGTTCTCCGCGGGCTTTCCGTCCTGCCAGACGGCGAGGCTGGCGGCCCGGGAATGATGCTCGTCGAGGCACCGGGAGACGACGACGATATCGGCCCCCAGACTCTGGCCGACGGTGCGCACCAGGTTCCTGAAGAAGCCGTCGCCGGCCGAGGTGGCGGTGCCGTCGAGTACCGCGCGGAAGGTCTGCATCAGCGCTTCGTGCTCGAGGCCGACCTGCATTCGCTCGGCGACCAGGGTGATCAGGTCCAGGTCGGTGGAGCTGAAGTCCCGCTCCCGGGTCTGGAAGTCGAAGAAGCACAGGGTGCCCCAGGGGCGTCCGTCCTGGGAGATGGGAATCCCGATGTAGGACTTGAAGCCGACGACCGTATGGGCGCGATGCTCCTTCCAGTCCGAGTTGGGCACGTCGTGGATCGAGAGGATCTTGCCCGCCTTCACCGCCTCGTTACAGAAGGTGTCGCAGAGGTCGAAGGCCGCGCCCTCGGCGATCTCGTCGTTGGGGCAGAGCACGTAGCGGGTGGTGAGCTTGCGTTCGTCCACCCGCGAGACCGCGCCGAAGGCCAGGCCCAACTGGCGGGCGGTGGCGTTGAGCAGTTCCCGCGCCTGATCGGGGAACGGTTTGTCCGCCCGCGTGGTGATGTCGTGCATCGCCCGCAGCACGGTTTCTGCGCGCAGCCGGTCGTCCTGAGGCGCCGCGGGGCCGCGCCCATCCTGGTGTTCAGCCATCTTGCCCTCCCGTGGAGAAATAATACCAATTTCGTCCAGGAGGGGGATGAATTACGGCCGCCGACTCCCTTCCGGGGTGCGGACCGATGCGTCCCGGCCCCCTCCCTCGTAGAGCCCGATCACCCGGGAAGGGGCGCCGCCTCCATCGAATTCGAAACGAAGGCGAAAGCCGGTCTCGCCACGCAGCATGAAGGTCTCGGGGGTCAGGGGGACCAGCTCGCGGGGCGCTCCCGCCGCCGCGTCCCGGCGCAGGTAGTACAGCCGACCCTCTCGCAGGGTGACGCCGCGGGTCTCGTAGTCGCCGGCGAGCCGGGCCAGGTAGGCACCGGGGAGGTCGGCGGGATTCTCCAGGGCCCGGATGTACTCCAGTAGCCAGGTGAGTTCGGCGGGGGAGACGCTGCCCGCGAGGGAGAGCGCCAGCTCCCGACGGGCCGGCCCCCACTCGCCGTTTGCCAGCAGGGCGCGGCCGAGCATGCCCCGGGCGTCGCCGGAGTCGGGGCGGCGCCGCACGTCTTGCCTCAGCAACTCGACGGCGACCGCCGGACGCCCGCGCTGCATCAGCAGAGAGCCGGCCCGGGCCAGCAGCGGCTCGACCCGACCCTCGCCGTGGGCCTCGCCGAGTTGCCGGATGGCCTGAGGGACCGCCGACGGCGGGAGTCCCTCGACTGCCCACAGCAGCCGGCGCAAAGGGGAGTCGTAGCGGGGGTAGTTCAGGTGGTCGCAGCCACCGGCTTCGCCTCCGAGGGCGAAGGTGACCATCGGCGCGCAGATCGAGAGCCCGTTCTCGCTGTTGGTCAGGTAGACCAACGCCGAGCGGCGCAGCGGGTAGGCCAGGGCGAAGTTGCGAAAGACGCCGAAGTCTCCCCATTGCCAGAAGGCCGGCCCGTTGCGGTCCTGCTGCAGGCCGAAGCCCAGGCTCCAGTCGATGCCCTGCTCCTCGTTCACCGCGACCCGCTGTTTCATCAGGTTGCGCAGGGTGGCGCCCGAGAGGGTCTTGCCGCCCATGAACGCGGCGATGAAGCGACCGTAGTCGGCGGCGGTGGTGTAGAGGCTGGAGGAGGCGTCGGCGCGGGTGCGCCGCCGATGATCTTCCGCAGCGCCGAGGAGGTCGTGCCCCCGGGCCGCCTCGGTCTCGAACGCGTCGCTCCAGACCATGCGGCTGTGCTTCATGCCCAGCGGATCCAGCACCTGCTCCTCGATCAACGCGACCAGGGACTTGCCGCTACGGGCCTCGACCGCCAGGCGCAACAGCTCATAGCCGAAGGCCGAGTAGGCCCAGCTCGTTCCCGGATCGAAGGCCAGGGGGAAGATCTCGCCGGGGGGCGCGTGGGGCGTCCCCGCCGAGTGGCTCAACAGGTGCACGACCCGGATCCGCTCCAGCCGGTCCCGACGGAAGCCCTCGGCGTCGAGGCTGTGCCCGATCACGCCGGTCAGGGTCTCCTCGGGCAGAAGATCCACCAGCCGATCCTGCAGATCGAGCACCCCTTGCTCGGTCAGCCGGAGCACCGCGTAGGCAAATAGCGGTTTGGTCAGCGAGGCGGCCTCGAACACCGTCTCCGCGGTCACCGGGTCGCCGCTTCCCGCCACCTTCTCGCCGAAACCGGCAGACCAGCGCAGTTCTCCGTCGGCGACCAGCGCCGCCTGGAGTCCGGGGATCCGCGCCTCGGCCATCAGGCGGCGGATCTCCTGTTCCAGGGCCTCGATCCTTTCGGGGGTGGCGGGCCGCCGGTGCAGCCGTTCGCTATCGGCCCGGGCCTCGTGGATGGCGTTCAGGGCAATTGCCCCGGCGAGGACGAGGCTCAGGGGCGTGGCCAGGCGGCGGTCGGATCTCATGCTTTCTCCTCCGGTGCGCAGCTCCACAACGCAGCGGCAGGATGCCGGGTTGCAGGTTTTTGCTGGAGGGGGGAGAAAGCCGGCGCTAGCGGGGCACCGCCCAGTCCGGTCGTTCTTCGATGGTGTAGTCGAAGACGGTCACGGCGCCGTCGCGCAGCACGTAGATCTCGACCTCACGGCCGACGCCGTACATGTAGAGCCACTTCTGGAAGTCCGCCGGGGAGTGGATCGGGTGGTGCCCGAACCGCACCAGGATGTCTCCCTTCTCGAGGCCCATCTTCGACGCGGGACTGTTGTCCCAGATGAAGTCGAAGGCGATGCCGCTCTGGAAGCGGCCGTCGGCAACGGGGAACCGGGCCTGTTCGTCGCCGGAGAGCGGCCGGACCGAGAAGCCGGTCCAGGGGGAAGCCAGGCTCTGACGGTGCTTGATGCTCTCGTAGACGTTGAAGGCGAGGAAGATCGGCAGCATGTGCAGCTCGTCCTCGGGGTCTTCGTATTCCTCGTCGTCGGGGTTGTGGGGCGGCTGTAGCCGGTGTACAGCGCTACGACCTGACCGGCGTCGTTGAACACCGGGCTGCCGATGCCCGACGCGGGGATGATCATCTCCGCGCTGAACATCGTCTGGGTCAGGCTTTCCTGATAGCACTCGATGCTGTTGAGGGCGACCAGCCGGCCGAGCACACGGTGTTCGGCCGGGTCCTTCAGGCTCGAAACGGCGTAGACACCCTGGCCCGATTCGACCGCCTGGGTGCGGGAGATCTCCGAGGGCAGGAAGGTGTCGTCGGATTCGATCTTGAGCACCGCGAAGTTCAGCGTCGGTTCGACGCCGATCACCCGGGCAGGGTAGTGGGCTTCCCGCTCATCGCGAATCACCGTGGCCCGGATTCGCGGCATCACCTCGCCCGAGTCATTGACCAGGTGCTCGTAAGTCGTGAGCAGAAAACCGTTTTCCTCGACGATGAAGCCGAGTGCGGATCCCGCCGGGGAATCGTCCCCGCCGGTATTGGCGAAACTGTCTACCCGCACGAGCGACGGAAGCGCGGTCGTTTCGTCGCCGGGGGAGGGGGTGGCCAGCAACAGCAGGGCCGCGAGAAGGTGGATCATCGGGGGGCTCCAGCCCGGGTCAGGGAGCGAAGTCCTGATAGAACGGGTTGACGCTGTTGCGCTTGATCTTGATGAACCCGTGTTGGCTCGCCGCGTGGCAGGTGTTGCAGCTCTTGATCACCGCGTCCATGCCCTTGTTCAGCGCGTTGCGATCGATCTCGCTTTTACGCAGTTCCTGGCGCAGGCCTTCGTAGGCCGGGAGACCGTAGCGGTCGACGTAGACCGCCACCGGAATACCCTCGTACTCCGGCACCTTTTCCTGGATCTCGTCCAGTAGCGCCAGCGACTCATGGAAGTAGAACGCCCCCAACTCCTTGTTCCCGGCGTCGAGAGAGAGGGAGAGCTTGTGGGTGTAGATCTGGAGCTGGCTCATGTACGCCGCCAGCTCTTCGACCGGCTGGGACGGCGGGAGGGGGCGGCCGGCGTTCCCGGCAGGAGTCTCATTCGCTTGCGCGGCCTGGGGCCACAGGGCGCCCGGGATCAGAGAGCAGCCGAGGAGCAGCACCGCGGCGGCGGCGGCGCTCAAGAACCAGTTTTGGTGTGATCGCGTGGCCATGAACGCGGTATTGTCGATGGCACCTGCCGAAGTCTCAACGGGGGTTGCAGCTCTGTCACCATTTCGGCACGGAATCGTTGCGCAGTGTTTTCCCCATGCCCCGGGTTGGGCCCTGGGCGGGCGGCGAGGAGCTGGCTTGATCGGTGCGGCAAGTTCGATGATGCTCCTGTGGGCCCTGGCCGCGGTGGGGCCGGAAGCGGCTCCTCCCCGGGAAACCCGGCCGCCGGCGCTGCTGCAGCCAGGTGAGGATGGCACCTTCCGGCTGCTGTTCGTCGGTAACAGCCTGACCTACTCCCACGAGATGCCCCGGATGTTGGAGCGGCTACTGAAGCAGAGCCGGGTGCCGCTCGAGCGGCTCGAGGTACAGGCTCTACCCAACTACGGACTCGAGGACCACTGGAACCGCTCACAAACGCGCAGGCTGCTGGCCGAAGGAGACTGGGATGTCGTCTTCCTTCAGCAGGGCCCGTCGGCCACCGAGGGGCGGCCGTCTCTGCTGCAGTTCACGCGCCGCTTTGCCGAAGAGTCTCGCCGTAACGCATCCGGCGCGGGGGTCTACATGGTGTGGCCCTCTCGCCGCCGTGCCGGCGACTATCCGGCGGTGCTGGCCAATCACCGCAGGGCGGCCGCGGAGGCCGGTGCCTACCTGTTTCCGGTCGGGCACGCGTGGAGCCGCTATCGCGACCATGGAGACGGTCCGGATCTCTACGGCCGCGACGGGTTTCATCCCAGCCGGGTCGGCGCGTACCTGGCGGCGCTGACGATCTGGCGCTGCTTCAGCGAGATGCCGCTGGCCGAGGTCGATCACGCCCAGGCGTTGGGGCGGCGCAAGAGGCTGAAACCCGACGTGGCCGCAGCCCTGGGCCGGGCCGTCGACGAAGCCCACGAGGCCTACCCCCGTCGCTGCCGCCCCTGAGGCCCGGGCCAACCGCGGACGGGCGAACCCGGGGCAGGGCCGACCCTACTCGAACAGCAACTCGTGACAGCTCTGGCAGTCGGCGTTCCACGGAGCGGCGGACACGGTGTGGGCTCCCTCGTCTCCGTCGGGGCAGTGGGCGCCGGTCTCGATCCAGGCGCGAATCAGCGCACCGAAGGCGGGTTGGGTGCCGGGTGCCGGCTCCCGGTCGCCGCCCGGCTGCCAGGCCCAACCGACGAGGCTGTCCTCTTCCATGTGGTGGATCAGGGCATCCATGTCCATGCCGCCGTTGCGCTCGGTGTCCTTGATCTGCTCACAGATCTCGGCCAGCGACCGGTCGATCCAGCCCATCGAAAGCGGAGCCAGGTGCCAGGCCGGGTGGCCGGGAATGCCCGCATGGTCGACGTTGGCGCCCTGATGGCAGGTATCGCAGCGCTGGGGAGACTCGCCATGGTTGTCGTCGCCGCGAACAACCGGAGGCTCGTGCATCGCCAGCATCTCACCTTGGCGCGGATGGGCGTCGGAGGGATGGCAGTTGAGGCAGCGGGGGTGCTGAATCACCCGGCCGGCCTCGACGAACAACGCCCTGGAGCGCGCGGCCTCGTCGCCGATCGAGGCGAACTCGGCCACGGCGAGTAGCGGATGATCCACGTTCTGCTCGGGTGCGCCTCCGCCACAGGCGGCTACGGTCAACAGGAGTCCCGCGGCGAGCAGGGAAGCGGCGAGCGGTCGTGTCACGAAGGGCCTCACGGTCATGCTCCCTTTGCGCTGAAGGGCAGGCGATAGGTCGGTTCTCCGGTCAGGGCCAGCTTGGCGTTAGCCATCGCCGGGGCCACCGGCGGAGTCCCCGGTTCGCCGATACCGGTCGGCGCCTCGTTGCTCGGCACGATGTGCACATCGATCGGGGGCATCTCGTGCATGCGCAGGATGCGGTAGTCGTGGAAGTTGCTCTGGCGCACGGCGCCCTGCTCGATATCCACGCTGCTGTAGAGCGCGGCGGTCATGCCGTAGGCGATCGCTCCCTGAACCTGTTGTTCGATGTTCCAGGGGTTGATCGGGGTGCCGACGTCGACGGCGCAGGTGACCCGGTGGGTCAGCGGCATGCCGTCGTCGCTCAGCGAGCATTCGAACACCTGGCAGACGTAGCTGTTGAATGACTTGCGCAGCGCGATGCCGTGGGCCCGTCCGTCGGGAAGGGGCTTGCCCCAACCGGCCTTCTCCGCCGCGAGGTTGAGCACGCGGAGCAGGCGCGGGTCCCCGGAGCGGCCGAGCAGGGCGCGCCGGTACTCCAGCGGATCCTTGCCGGCGCGATGGGCCAGGATGTCGAGGAAGTGCTCGCCGGCGTAGCAGGTCTGGGTGTGGCCGACCGATCTCCACCAGAGCACCGAGATGTCCGTTTCGGGAGTGTGTAACTCGACCTTGCGATGGGGGATGCGGTAGGGCATCCCGGTCGCCCCCTCGACGGTGGTGTGGTCGATCCCGTCGTGGACCATGAACGGTTCCAGCGGGGTCCCGGTGACGATCGAGGGCTGCACGATGCGCTGGTGCCAGGCCGCGGGCATGCCGCGGGAATCCAGCGAGCCCTTCATCCGGTGCAGCGAGATCGGCCGGTAGTAGCCGCCGCGAATGTCGTCGGGACGGGACCAGACGACCTTGACCGGAACCCCTTCGCCGTTTGCGGCATGGACCGCGTCCATCAGGAAATCCGAGGTCGCGTTGGCCCGGCGGCCGAAGGCGCCGCCGGCCAGCAGGGTATGCAGCCGGACCTTCTCGGGGGGCAGCTCCAGGGCGGCCGCGATGTTCATCGTGTCCAGGGTCTGGAAGTAGGTGCCGGCCCAGACCTCCGCCTCGCCGTCGCGGATATGGGCGGTCGCGTTGAGCGGCTCCATCGGCGCGTGGGCCAGGTAGGGGAAGCGGAAGGTCGCCTCGACGGCCTCCTCTCCCGCCGCGCCGATCCGGGCGGCGGCGTCTCCCTCGCTCTCGGCGGGCATCCCTTCGTTCTCGGCGATCCGCGCGTACTCGTCGAGCCGCGCCTCGGTGTCGACCGTGTGGGCGGTCGAGGTGTCCCAGTCGATCTCCAGCCGGTCGCAGGCGCGCCGGGCCTGCCAGTAGCTGTCCGCCAGCACCGCGATGCCGCTGGGGATCGCCTTGACCTTGCGCACGCCGGGCAACCTGGCGACCTCGGCCTCGTTGCGCGGCGTTCCCGCGGTGATGCCGAAGGCGGGTGGGCGGGCCACCACTGCGGTCAGCATGTCGGGAAGCTGCAGGTCGATGCCGAACTCGGCGGAGCCGGTGACCTTGTCCCGGCCCTCGAGGCGTTTGGTCGACTTGCCGATCAGGGTGAAGCGGGAGGGATCTTTCAGCTTCGGCTGAGCCGGCGGTTCGATCTTCGCCGCCGCTTCGGCCAGTTCGCCGTAGCCGAGGGAGCTGCCGTCGGGCGCCAGGACCTTGCCCTTCTCGGTTCGCAGCCTCGCGGCCGGGATACCGAGTCGCTCCGCGGCGGCTGCGAGCAGCATCGCCCGCGCGGCCGCGCCCGCCTGGCGCAGGGGCATCCAGAAGGCCGGGGTCGAGGTGCTGCCGCCGGTGCCCATCATCTGGAACGCGGGGTTGTTGTACTCCGGCGCGACCGGCGAGTGGACCGCGGAGAAGCTCTCGATGTCGGCGTCCAGTTCCTCGGCGACGATCATCGAGTGCGAGGTCAGCACGCCCTGGCCCATCTCGATGTTGGGGGAGACGAACACGATGCTGCCGTCGGCGTGGACCCGCAGGAATGCGTTCAGCGCGGTCGCCGAGTCGGCCGCGGCCGGAGTCAACGCCCGGGACAGCTGAGGCAGGGCCACGCTCAGGGCGAAGCCGCCACCGGCGAGGGCGCTGACCTGAAGGAAGCGTCGTCGGTCGAGCTTCATGAGGATTCTCCCGCGGCGCGACGGATCGCCTTGGCGATCCGGTCGTAGGCGCCGCAACGACAGATGTTGCCCGCCATGGCGGTCTTGATCTGGAGATCGCTCGGCTTCGGGTTGGCGTCGAGCAACGCCGCTGCCGACATGATCTGTCCGGTCTGGCAGTAGCCGCACTGCACCACATCCTCGTCGAGCCATGCCTGCTGCACGGGATGCAGGGTGTCCCCGTCGGCCAGCCCTTCGATGGTGGTCACCGCCTTGCCGGCGACCGCCTCCACGGGCGTGACACAGGCGCGGCGCGCCTCTCCCTCGACGTGGACCGTGCAGGCGCCGCACTGGGCGATGCCGCAACCGAACTTGGTTCCCGTCAACCCGAGCGCGTCGCGCAGCACCCACAGCAACGGGGTGTCCGGTTCCACGTCGAGCCGATGGGTCTTACCGTTGACCCGGATCTCGATGGCCATGATGCCTCCTTGATGGCGGCATTCTATGACGGGCCGGCCGGGCAAGACCCTCGCGAATCACGCCAAAAGGTGAGGCGGTGCCACGGAAACGTCACCGTTTCCCGCCAGCTCAGAAGTCGTTTCCCGACAACTTTCCCTCGAGGTAGGCGATCGCGTCATGCCCGGCGCCGTGGATCTCGGCGATCCGCTGCCGTGCCTCGGACTGGATTCGCTGAGCTTCCACGGCGTTGCCGGTAGCCGCATGGGCTTCGCTCAACATGCGCGCGCAGCGGGTGTAAACCCGCAGATTCGACGTCGGTGCGGTGAGCGGATAGGCGCGCGAGAGCGGGTCGAGCGCTTCGGCGGCCCGGCCGCGGTCCAACAGGAACCGGCCCCAGACCATCAGCGGGCCTGCCAGCCGGGGATGTCCTTCTCGCAGGGTGCTTGGGTAGCGCTCCACCGCGTCTCGGATCAGGCGCTCCGCGGCGGGGTCCCGGTCGAGCGCCGCAAAGGTGCGGGCCTTCTCGACCTGAGCATCCAGGGTCATCACGTTGTCCGCCCCGTAGATCTGTTCCAATACCCGGCGAGACTGCTCGATCTGGGCGAGCGCTTCCTGCGGATGGCCGGCCAGCCGCAGGGCCCGGGCGAGCTGGCGCCGGGCGTTGGTCGTCACCGGGTCCTCCTCGCCGCGTACCTGGGCGAAGCCTTCGAGGGCGCTACGAGAGAGGGAAACCGCCTGATCGTTGCGTCCGCGCATCAGATGATAGCGGCCCAGCAGCTGTTCGCTCTGGGCGATGGCGAAGGGGTCCCCGTGCTCCCGTTGCAGCGCCAGGGCTCGTTCGACGGTCGGACCGATCTCGTCGATGCGCCCGGCAAGGTTGGCCGTCGACGCGAGTTGGTACAACGCCGACGCGGTCTGAGGGCTCTCGGCACCGAACCGCTGTTCGGCGACCCGCCGCTTCTCCTCGTAGGTCGCGATCGCCTCGTCCCAGTGACGCATCGCGGCGTGGTAGGTGCCGAGCATGCCGAGGATCGCGACGTACTCGTCGCTGGCGGTGTCGCCTGCACCGCGGTAGATCCCGGCGGCCTCGTTCCAGAGATCCAGTGCACCGTTGAAGTCGTTGCGGTGGTGGCGTAGCGACGCCTGCCGGAACAGGACCGCCGCCGTCGGCACGTCGTCTGCGGTTCCCCGGGCACGGAGCAACGCGAGCGCCTCGTCGAGCACCGGTTCCGCGGCGTCGTAGTTGGCCGACATCTCCCAGGCTGTGCCGAGTTGCAGCAGGGTCGCCGCGAGCTGCGTGCCCGCCGGTTGTTCGCGACGCCGCAATGCGACCGCTTCTTCAAGCGGAGCCACCGCCTCCTGGGGCTGTCCCTGTTCCAGCCGGGCTTCTCCCAACTGCTCCAGCAGGCCGGCGATCTCGCGGGGAGGAGCCTGGGTCTCTCGCTTTTGCTTCAGCGCGATTTCAAGCGTCGCGGCCGCTTCTTCGCTGCGTCCGAGCTGCAGGTAGATGCGTCCGATCGACTGGAGCAGTTCTGCCTGCACCTCGGGCTCGTTGCCGAGTTCCCGACGGACGCGTTCGCTACCCCAGCGGAGCAGTTCGTGAGCCTCGATATCCTCGGGCGCCCGGGCGCCCGGTTCGGAGATGCGGAGGACGTCGACCAGCAGATCGGCGACTCGCTCGGCGCGGGCGCGCTCATCTGCCAGGCGTTGGGCGTGCCGCCATTGGTTCCACTGAAACGCGGCCGCGCCGGCGATGCCGGCTGCGGCGATCACGGCGCCGACGCCGACGGCGACCCGGTGGCGCCGCAGGAAACGGCCGGTGCGGTAGCGCAGGGTCCCTCGCCGGGCGTGGACCGGCCGACAGTCGAGGAAGCGCCGCACGTCGGCCGCCAGGTCCAGTGCCGAGGCGTAGCGGTGCTCCGGTTCCTTGCGCAGAGCCCGGGCCGTGATCGCCTCCAGATCTCCCTGCAACTGCCGTCGCGGGAGTGGCTCGATCGGGAAATCGGGGTCGACTCCCGCGGCACCCTCCCGATGTAGACGGCTCAGCGGGAGCGCGGCGTCGCGCAGGACGTGACGCTCCAGTTCGGCGCGGTTCGACGGGCGCACGCGATAGGGCAACCGCCCGGTGGTCAGGATGCAGAGCAGGATGCCCAGGGCGTAGACGTCCGTCGCCGTGGAGACCGGCTCGCCGGTGATCTGTTCCGGTCCGGCGAACGCCGGCGTGAGCGGGGTGGACTCCGGACCTTCCTGGGTCCGCATGAAGTCGGGAGCCTCCGGATCGAGTAGCTTCGCGATGCCGAAATCGAGCAGCTTGACGGTGCCGTCGGGGGTCACGTGGACGTTGTTGGGTTTGAGGTCCCGGTGCACGATCAGGTTGCGATGGGCGTAGCCCACCGCCTCGCAAACCTGGAGGAAAAGATGGAGCCGCGATTCGAGTCCGGGGTTGCGTTGAGCCACGTGGCGGTCCAGCGGCTCCCC
>CAZBZH010000033.1:0-12619 GCA_964496265.1 uncultured Acidobacteriota bacterium
CAGCTCGGTGATCGCCATGTCCCCCTTGCGCGGGGCGATGCGCACCTCGGTGCGTTCGAGTTGATCGACGGTCAACGTGTCTTCCAGCTCCTTGAGCTTGCCCTCGAACTCCTGCTCCAGGTTCTCGAGCTTGTCCAGCAGCGATTCGACCTTCTCCTCGGCGCGGCGCACATCCCCCTTCTCCTTGGAGATGCTGCTGGCGCTGCGCAGCGACGACCCGGCGCGGCGGACGTTGGTGGCGCTGGCCAGCTTGCGGCCGAACAACGCGCCTAGCACCGTGGTGCCGATGGAGAGCATGGTGCCCATCTTCTTCTGGCTGACCTGCTCCTTCTCCCGTTCGACCCGGGCCTCGGCGGTGTCGATCTGCTCCTTGACCCGCGCCAGCTTGGGCGCGTACTTGCTGCGCAGCTTCTCGACCTGGAGATCCCGGTGCTCGCGGCAGAGGTCGCGTAGGCGGGCGGTGAAGTCCCCTTCGCTCTCGCCGGGCTTCGAGACCGCCTTCAACGCCTTGCACTGCCAGACGGTCAACGGCCGGGAGCTGTAGATCCAGCTCTTGAGCATCTTCTCCCACTGCTTGTACTTCTTCGGGTCCGCCGCCGACTTGGGCAGATCGGCGAAGGCGGCGCCGGCTTCGGGCTCGACCCGGGTGCGGGGCGCCTCGGCGCCGAGTTCGCTGGCCTGTTTCCAGGGGGAGCCGCTGACCTTGCCCTTGAGCGGCACGAAGAAGGTCGCCTCCTCCCAGGTGTCGACCTTGGCGGTGGACTTGGCGTAGTGCAGGGTTGCCCGGGCCATCAACGCGGGGCGATAGATCAGGCGACCCGACGCATCGTCGGCGTTGGCGTCGAGGAAGCGCTCCTCGATCCCCGGCGGCAGCATCGGACGGTCGGGCACCTGGACGGCTGCATCCGCCGCAGCAGAACTCGCAACTGCAGAGCCGGTCGTAACCGCAGACGCCTTGGCCGCCTTGCGGGTCGCCGCGTCCGCCTTCTCGGCAGGCACCGCCTTCCTGGGCGCCCCCAGCGTCTTCTTGGCCTCGACGCTCAGCCGCTCGATCTGCTGGCGGGTCATCGGACCGCCCAGATAGGACAGCACCCAGCGGGTGTGGAACAACACCGGGTCATCCTCGTGGACGTTGTTCAGCAGGAACACCCGGCTGTCCAGACCGGCCAGCACCTGCTCCATCTTCGCCTTGTCGAAGCCGGAACCGCTGGCGGCGGCGGCGCCCTCGAGCCCTTCCATCACCCGCGCCTTGTCCCGCTCGGTCTGCAACCGACCGAGGAACCAGCTGCCGATGTTGGAGAGACCCTTGTAGTCCAGGTCGACCGGGTTCTGGGTCGCCAGCACCACGCCCAGACCGTAGGCCCGAGCCTGCTTGAGCAGCGTCAGCATCGGCATCTTCGACGGCGGGTTGGCGCTGGGCGGGAAGTAGCCGAAGACCTCGTCCATGTAGAGGATCGCCCGCAGCGAACGGGAGCCGGGCTGGGAGCGGGTCCAGCTCAAGACCTCGTTGAGTAGCGCCGTGACGAAGAACATCCGTTCGTTGTCGGAAAGATGCGCGATCGAGAGGATCGACATCCGCGGCTTGCCCTCGTCGGTGTAGAGCAGCTTCTGGGCGTCGAGGGGCATGCCCTTGGTCCAGGCGGCGAAGCCGGGCGAGGCCAGCAGGTTGTTCAACATCATCGCCAGCTCGAAGCGCTCCTTCGACGGATAGAACGCCTCGAGATCGAACACGCCGACCTGCTCGAACGAGGGCGCCTGCACCTCGCGGATCAACTCGGCGATCTCCAGGCTGCGCCCCGCCTTCCAGGCCTTGTCCAGAATCGTCGACAGCAGGATGTGCTCGCGGCTGCGCACCGGGTCGGCATCGATGCCGAGAAGCGCGAGCAGCCCGGAGACCGCGGTGAGGATCCGCTCCCGCAACGCATCGCCGTCTTCCAGCACCGCCTTGCCCGGCGCGGCGAAGGACTCGAGGATCTTGATCGGCACCCCGGCGCTACTGCCCGGCGTGAAGATCACCCGCTCCGCCGACTCCTCGTAGCGGCGAATGCGATCGGGCCCCTGGCCCCAATCGGCCAGCCCCTTGCGCCACAGATCGGCGAGGAACTTTGCGTGCTCTTCAGGCGTGCGACCCTTGCGTAGCGCCTCACCTTCATCGACCCAGGGGAGGAAGTCCTTCCCCTTGAGGCCGGGGAAGGTCAACAGCGCGTTCCCCAGGTCCCCCTTGGGGTCGATGGCGATCACCGGGATGCCGTCGATGGCCGCCTCTTCCAACAGGCCGATGCCCAGGCCGGTCTTGCCGCTGCCGGTCATACCCACGATCAGGCCGTGGGTCGTCAGGTCCTTGGCGTCGTAGAGGATGTCCTCGGCGGTGATCTCGCCGCGGTCCATGTCGTAGCGGCGGCCGAGGAAAAAGGCGCCCAGTTTCTCGAAGGTGCGGGTGTCGCTCATCGCTCTCGCTCTCGATTGGCGCGCCGGTTCGCTCCGGCGACGCGGGACGGATGCCCGATGATAGGAAAACGGAGCGCCTCCTCGCAATCGCGTTGCGCACCTGCAACGCTGCAACGACAAACCCGCAGTGAAGGGATTCGATCTCCCCGTACGATCCCACCGAGGGGCTCCCCTGACTCTCAGCAGGGAGAACAACCGGCGGCACCCCCCCGCCGCCATCCACGGAAGGAGATCGCTTCATGCGCAAGTTGCTTGTGATCGCTTGCCTCGTTCTGCTCGCCGGCTTCGGTACCGCAGCCTTCGCCACCACTCAGGAAGAGGCGCCTGCCCCGATCCCCGCAGAGACCGTGATCCCGGATTCGTCCGAGGAATTCGGCAGCTGCGGCGGGAACATCTGCGGCAAGAAGGAGTACTGCTGCAACGCCTCCTGCGGTATCTGCGTGCCCTTCGGCTGGTCCTGCACCCAGGAGTCCTGCAACCTGACCGACGAGGAAGAGGTCGTTCCCGAGGAGGTCGAGCAGCCCGAGGAGACCTCCCTGTTCCCGACGCCGGTCCCGTTCCCGCTGCCCGATCCGGGCACCTGCGGCGGCAACGTCTGCGGCAAGGGTGAGTACTGCTGTAACGCCTCCTGCGGCGCCTGCGCGCCCATCGGCGCTTCCTGCACCCAGGAAGTCTGTAACCCGACCGAGATCGACGCTCCGGCCGAGACCTCGCTGTTCCCCACGCCGATCCCGTTCCCGCTGCCCGATCCGGGCACCTGCGGCGGCAACGTCTGCGGCAAGGGTGAGTACTGCTGCAACGCCTCCTGCGGTACCTGCGCGCCCATCGGCGCCTCCTGCACCCAGCAGGTCTGCAACCCGACCGAGTAACCCAGCGACACCTCTCCGCGGCCGCCCCATCAACGGAGCGGCCGCGGCCTGCCGGCCTTTTTCCCGCCTTGCCCGTGAAATCGGGGCAACCTAAATTCTTATGACAGGCAGGGGGTTCCTCTGCCTGAAGGGACCGTCCGGGGGGTCGGGAGGTGACGCATGGCGTCTCCGCGGATCGTCCCCACGCTGCTGCTGGCTGCCCTCGCCCTCACACCGGCGACCGCCGTGGAAATCGAGCGGCAGCTGATCGACGTCCCCTTCCTGGAACTTCCCCTCGTCCCCGCCGAGCAACTGGACTACCCGAACCTCGAGGCGCAGGTCGCCTTCGGCCAGGTCCACCTCGGCGAACCGCTGCTGAAGCGCCACCAGGGTCCTTGCCCGGGCAGCGGATCCGCCGAGATCAGCGTCTACTACTACGAGATCCCGGTCGAGGTGAGCGGCGGCGTGCTCGTCGTCCGCGACGCCTCGGGTGCGGCCCTGCACGCCGCCCGCATCGAGGACATGCGGACCATCGAGCGCTTCGGACTGGACGGCTGCGCCTTCAACGATCCGCAGATCCTCCGCTCGGCCTACGACGACCAGCGCGGGGCGTGGACGCGCAGCCTGAGTCAAGCGGCCGGACGCCACTACGTGCAGACCGCCCATCAGGTCGTCGACCGGGCGATGTTCTCGAGAACCGGCGTCGAGCAGATCCCCTGCAATCGCTTCGCGGATGAGGCCCACGACTACCGCGACCTCAATGACGCCTCCAGTCTGGCGCGGGCGGGCTACGAGGCGCTGCGGCAAGGCAACCCGGCCGTGGGGCGTCAACGCCTGCTCGAGGCCATCGACGGCTGGGAGGCTGCTCTGGAGCAACGCCGGCTGAAGGAGGACGCGGCGCGGATCAACCGGCGGGTCGCGGCCCGGCTATACGAGAACATCGGCGCGGCGATGCTGGTGCTGAGCGAGTACGAGTCCTCGGTCTGGCATCTGGAGAAGGCGAGCCGGCTGGAGCGGACCCCCGAGCGCTTCGATAGCCACGGCGCCCGGGAGCTGTTGCTGCGGGCCCAGTCGCGCCGGCTCCGCTCCGGGCAGCGCCTGGCCGGTGATCGCTCGGCGGCGCTTCAGCGGATCGAACAGTCCCGGGAGTATCGGGGCCGCATTCCGGTGGAGCTGGCGCCGGACTCCCTGGCCCGGCTCGAGGCCGAATACCGGGCGCTGGTCAATCGGAGAGCGTCCCGCTAACCGGCGGAGCCCTCCGGCTGCTCCGGCATGCCGCACAGCAGCGTCGCGTTGAGGCCCGGCTGCAGCGGCAACCGACGCACCTCCCAGCGATAGCCCTCGGCCTCGACGCTCTCCGCCATCGCGCGCAGTTCATCGACCCGGTAGCTGCGCATGTGCGAGACCAGGCCGTCGAGGAACAGGATCGCCGGCACCAGCGGAATCAGGTAGGTGAACACCAGGTACCACCCCCGCAGCGGCCGGACCAGCGGCATGAAGATCAAGGCCAGCACGAAGATCAGCGGCGAGGTCACCATCGTGTACCAGCGTCGTTCGGTGATCTCCATCACCAGCAGCGGCGCCGATTTCTTCGCTGCGTCGGCCAGGATCTGACGGGCCTCCTCGGGCCGGAAATGATGGAACGCGTTGGCCATGGTGCGCATGCCTGTCAGCCCTTCCGGCACCGCCCGGGCATCCACCGGCTCCATCCGCACCTCGATCCCCTCGCAGTTCTCGCGACTGGCGAAGGCCTCCCGGTTGGGGAACAGGTCGGTCAGCAGCAGCTCAACCTGGACGCCCTGCTTCCCCAACTCGCGATGGACCCACGGCATGGGACCGCCGCCGCCGGAACAGAGGTCGACGATGCGGCGGGCGCCACTCCGCTCCAGGGTTTCGCGGACGACCGGAGCCAGGTGACGATGGAGCCCCAGTAAGCGGGACAACACCTCGAGATACCCGGTCGCCGCGTCGCGCAACAGCGGCGGCATCCAGGGTTGCTCGTGAAGTTCCAGCAGATGTTTTCGCTTCAAGCGCGCCGACCTTTCTTCCCTTGCCTGAAGCAGCAGCGTAGCACCGCGGGCGCCGAGCGGAACCGTGAGCGCGGCGGTGAGCGAGACCTGCTAAGCTCGCCCCTGGAGGAACCCATGAGACGCCTGCCGATCCTGCTCGCCCTGGGGCTCACGTTGCTCTGCAGCGGCTGCCTCGATGACCAGATGCTCCAGAACATCAAGACCGCCATCGACCCGTCCGAGGGCTCGACACCGGCGGACGGCTTGCGGGAAGCGCTTCGGGTCGGCACCGAACGGGCCGTCGACTCCCTGGGGCGCACCGACGGCTATCTGGCCTCGCCCGAGCTCAAGATCGGCGTGCCCGACGATCTCGATAAGTTGGCCAAGGCGCTGCGCACCCTGGGTGCCGGCGATGTCGTCGACGAGTTCGAGACCAGCCTCAACCGCGCCGCCGAATCCGCCGCTCCGCTGGCCCGCGAGGTGTTCTGGAACGCGATTCGCGAGATGACCATCGAGGACGCGATGACCATCATTCGCGGTAAGGGGCACGAGGCAACCGACTACCTGCGCACCCATGCCGAGCCGGTCCTGGTCGAGCGCTTCCGGCCGATCGTCTCCCGGGAGCTGGATTCGGTGGGCGCGACCAAGGACTTCAACGAACTGGTCGACCGGGCCAACTCACTGCCCTTCGTCGACGAGCCGGTCTTCGATCTGCCGGACTACGTGACCGGCGAGGCGCTCAGCGGACTGTGGAAGGAGCTGGGCAAGGAAGAAGAGCGGATCCGTGAGGATCCGCTGGCCCGCACCACCGAGCTGTTGCGCAAGTACTTCGGCAAGGACGTCTGAGGCCGCTCAGGCGACGGCGTTGTCGGGCACCCGGTCCAGCGCCTCGACGAGTTGCTCGAGGTTGACCGGTTTCGACAGGTAGTCGTCCATCCCCGCGTCGAGGCAACGCTCCCGGTCCCCCTTGATCGCGTTGGCGGTCAGCGCGATGATCCGCGGCCGCTCCTGCTTCGCGGAGATCTGCCGCGAGGCCTCGAGGCCGTCCATCACCGGCATCTGCACGTCCATCAGGATCACGTCGTAGGACCGGTCGCGGACGTGATCGACCGCTTCCTTGCCGTTCTGCGCGAGTTCCACCTCGTGCCCCAGCTTGGCCAGGATCGAGGAGATGACCTTCTGATTGATCGGGTTGTCCTCGGCGACCAGCACCTTCAGCACCCGGGCTGACGGGAGATCTTCCTGCCCGGCCACGGGGGCCGTCTCGGCTGGGGACTGCTCCGCCGAGGGGTTGGCCAGCACCACCACGGCGGTGAAGGTCGAGCCCTCGCCGAGCTTCGAGGTCACCTCGATGGTGCCGTCCATCGCCTCACATAGCCGCCGGCTGATGGCGAGGCCCAGGCCGGTGCCTCCGTAGCGGCGGGTGGTGGAAACGTCCGCCTGAACGAAGGCGTCGAACAACTGCTCGACCCGGTCGTCGGGAATGCCGATGCCGGTGTCCTGCACGGCGAGGCGCAGCCGCGTGTACGCCTCCCCCGCCGGTTCGAGGGCGACCTTGATATCGACCCGTCCTTCCGAGGTGAACTTGATGGCGTTGTTCAGCAGGTTCGTCAGCACCTGCCGCAGGCGCACGGCATCGCCGCTGAAGCGACGGGGCAGACCCTCGGGGATCTCGAGCCCCAGGGCCAGTCCCTTGGCGCCGGCCTTGGCGCGGAACAGATCGAGGCAACCGCGCAGACAGGGCTCGACGTCGAAGGGTTCGATCTCCAGCTCCATCCGGCCGGACTCGATCTTCGAGATATCCAGGATGTCGTTGACCACCTCCATCAGATGGTCGCCGCTGTCCCGGATGGTCTCGGTCAGATCCCGCTGCTCGTCGTCGAGAGCCGTGGCGAGCAGCAGCTGGGTCAACCCGATCACGCCGTTCATCGGCGTGCGGATCTCGTGACTCATGTTGGCCAGGAAGTGGGTCTTGGCGGTGTTGGCCACCTCGGCGGCCTCCCGCGCCTCGACCAGCGCCGCCTCGGTGACCTTGTGCTCACGGATCTCCAGTTCGAGATCGGCGGTCCGCTCCCGCACCGCCGCCTCGAGTTCGACGGTCTTGCGCCGCACCGCCCGCAGTCGCCAGGTGATCAACGACCAGATCAAGAACACCGCCGACAGGGTCACGCCGGCGCGGAACCAGGCGGTCTGCCAGTAGGGAGGGTCTACTGCGATCTCGATCGATGCGGGAGCGTCGCTCCAGACCCCCTCGGGGTTGGCCGCCCGCACCTCGAAGGTGTAGTCCCCTGCCGGTAGGTTCGTGTAGGTGGCGAACCGGCGGTTCCCCGCCTCATGCCAATTCTCGTCGAAACCGGACATCCGGTACTGGAAGGTGTTGTCCTGGGGGGAACGGAAGTGCAGCGCCGCGAACTCGAAGGAGAGCGAGTTCTGATCGGCTCCCACCCGGATCGCTTCGGTCTGGCCGATTACCCGGTCGAGGATCGAATTCTCTCCCCTGCCCGGCACCACCGGCTCGTCGAAGACCCGCAGTTCGGTCAACGCCACCGGCGGAGCGATCGGGTCCGGCGAGATGCGGTCGGGGTAGAAGGCATTGAACCCGGTGACCCCGCCGACCAGGATCTCCCCGTCGCGGGTTCGTAGGTAGGCGCCGCCGTTGAACTCGTAGGCCTGAATCCCCCGGGACGTTCCGATGTTGAAGAACTCCTCGGTGGCCGGATCGAAGCGGCTGATGCCACGGTTGGTCGTCAACCACAGGCGCTGCTGCTCATCCTCGATCACGCCGTAGACCACCCGGTTGGGTAGCCCGTCGACCTCGGAGTAGCGGCGGAAGGTACCGGTACGCCGGTCGAAGGCGCTGAGTCCCCCGTCGGTGCCGATCCAGATCGTGCCGTCGGCCGCCTCGGTGAGGCAAAGCACGAAGTCGTTGATCAACGACTCCGAGCGAGCCGAATCGCGGCGATAGTGAATAAAGCCTTCTTCGTCGGAGAGGAACAGGCTGATGCCCCCGCCATCGGTGCCGACCCACAGCAGCCCGTTGCGGTCGAGCAGCAGGGTGTAGACGAAGTCATGGCTGAGACTCGTCGGATCGTTCCGATCGGCGCGGAACACGGTAAAGGAGTCGGTCTCCGGGTCGTAGCGGTGTAGACCGCCGCCCAGAGTCGCGATCCAGATCTTGCCGTCGGGTGTCTCGAGCATCCCGCGCACGCTGCCGTGGCTCAGCTTGCCCGGTGTATCCGGATCCACCTTGTACTGGCGCATCGCGCCGGTCCGGGGGTCGTAGACATCGACCCCCTCCCCGTCGACGCCGATCCAGATGTGGCCGCGCCTATCGCGAAGGAGCGAGCGGACGCTCCAGGAGCGAATGCGCACATCCCCTCCCTCGGGAGCGAACAGCTGGGTCTCGTTGGTGTGGCGGTTCCAACGCACCAGACCGCCGGCGTCGCTGCAGACCCAGAGCTCCCCGGGCTTGCCCTCGAGGAAGCAACGGATCGACGACGGATCGCTCTCGCTGTCCGCCGCGGGCAACAGGCGATAGCTGGGCAAGCGCCCCAGCCCGAGATCCAGCTTGTACAGGCTGGAGTAGCCGGTGCCGACCCACAGAACACCGGACTCATCGCGGAGCAGGGATTGGATCTGCTTGGTCGGCAGCCCCTGACGGTCGGTCAACTCCCGGGTGAAGCGGGTCAGCTGCTTCGTGTGGGGGATGTAGCGCAGCAGCCCGTTGTTGGTCGCGATCCAGAGCGCACCCTGAGGATCGTGCTCGAAGCCCTGGACCATCCCGGTCACCGAGTCCGGACCGAAGGGGAGGTATTCGAGCTGCTCACCGTCGGGGTTCAGGCGATACACGCCGTCGGCCGGGGTACCGACCCACAAGCTGTCGCCGAAGCGGCGAATCCTCGAGACCTCGTCCATACCGCTCAGCTTCTCGACCCGGCCATCCTGGGGGTAGACCCGGAACAGGCCGAGAGAGGATCCGAGCCAGAAGGACCCGGGCCCGGCCGGCGCGAGCCCGACGATGTCCCCCTCGGTGATCACTCCCGCCGGATCGTCGGCCAGCAGCGCGGGCTGGATCGTCTCGTCGGGGCCGATCCAGTGCAGGCCGCCGGTCGGTGTGCCGACCCAGATCCGTCCATCGGGCCCTTCCAACAAGGCGGTGGTGCGGATATCCCGGGGAGCGTTGCCCTCGGCGGGCTGGATGCGCTTGAACCGCCCGAGGTCCCGATCGTAGAGCGCCACGCCGCCGATGGTCGCGACCCAGAGGCGATGCTTGGAGTCCTCGAGCATGGTCTCGACGAATCCGTGGGGCAGGGTGGTCGGATCCTCGCTACGGGAAGGGAAGACTTCAAGATCGTAACCGTCGTAGCGGTTGAGCCCATCCTGCGTGCCGATCCAGAGGAACCCCCGGTGGTCCTGCAGCATGGCCTGGACCGAGTTCTGGGACAATTCGAGCCCCAACTCCTCGAAACGGGTGTCGACGACCTGCACGCCGGCCAGCGCCTGGGCGCAGGTCAACACGAGGGCGGCGATCAAGCTGAGTGGGCGCAAAAAAGCCTTCCTATGAGTGGAAGGCCTATCGGTAGGATTCTTTCGAACTTTAGGACCCTGGCGGGGGTCCCGGAAACATGGAAACGGGGCCGAACAACGGCCCCGTTTCACCCTTGAATATCGAGCCGTCAGATGACGGTGCGGCCGCCGCCGGTGCCCTTGCCCTCGCCCACGATGCCGAAGCTTTCGGGCTCGTCCTCGTCCTCTTCCTCTTCTTCCGCGTTGCGGCCGAGCTCTTCGAGCAGTTCGTGCCAGAAGTCGCCGATCGGGACGAACAACTTGTCCGGATTGATCGGTCCCATCGACAGCCAGCGGGAGATCGGATCGGAGTCATCACCGATGGATTGGCCCTGGCCATCCTTCAAGGTGCTCTCCTTGTGTTTGTTGAGGGTCGTGTCCTCGGCGAAGGCGGGCCCCGCCAGGAGCAAGGCCGCCGCGAACGTGATCAGGGTGAGGTTGCGCATCAGTTGCCTCCAGCACCGGCCGAACCGCATAGGCCGGTGAATGCCCGGAACTCGTCGATCTCGGGCGCAGCATGAACCGGCAGCACCCGGCGGTAGTACCGGGTCAGCCGTTCAAGTCTGCGAGTATTTCTCGGAGCGATGTTTTCCAGTTGGTCGACCCGGAAGCGGGTCCACTCGGCGCGGAAGGCCGTGATCGGCTCCGCGGGACGTAGGTCCAGGGCCTCGCGGGCACGATCGTCCGCTTCCGGCAGACGCTCCGCGCGAAGCAGCACGTGAGCCAGAGTGGCCAGGTGCCACGCCTGCGCACCGTGTTTGCGATGTCGTGCTGCCAGCGACACCGCTTGCTCGATCAAATCGATGGCGTGGTTCGTGTTGCCGCGCCGGGCCAGAACCAAACCGTGGTTGCCCAGAATCTTGATCTCGTGGGCCAGATCGCCGGATTCCCGCGCGTCGATCAACGCCGCCCGGTAGACGTCGTGGGCCTCGTCGAAACGGCACAACATGAAGAGGGCGGTGCCCTGCTGGTTCAGTGCCTGGGCGCGCAACGCCCGATCGGAATCGTCGGTCATCGCCACGGCCTGCTGCGTCGCGACCAGCCCCAACTTGAGCTGGTTCATCTTCTCCAGCGCAGCCGCGAGCGCGATGAAGGCCCGGGCCAGGATCGGCCGGCGTTCGGTCTGCTCGATCGTCTCCTCGGCGATCTTTCGCGCGGCCCGTAGCGCCCCCGAGCGGCGCAATGCCACGCTCAGGTTGATCTGGGTCCGCAGCAACAGATCCAGCGCGTCGGGATCCGCTTCGACCTGATCGCGCAGGGTGTAGACCGCCTGCTGGTAGGTCGACACCGCCTCGAGATAGTTGCCCTGATCGAAGTGCAGTTTCGCCTCGACCCGCAGCCGCTCGGGGTCTGCCGGGGCGTGGTGGTCCTGCTCGATGAACTGACGCAGATCCTCGAGAATCTCGGTCGCGTCCAGATGGAGGGCTCGGGTGAGTGCCTCGAGCACCATGACCTTGGGACAGTTGAGCCCATTCTCGATCTGGCTGATGGCGGCACGGGTGACACGGGGCGAGGTTCTGCGGGCCAGCTGTTCCTGGCTGAGTCCCAGCGCCGTACGCTGCACCCGGAGCCGCGTTCCGATGAATTCGGCCACGGTGTCCCGGCTCGTGGCCTGGCTCGGTGTGTAATCCATACCCCCTCCGTTCGGGTTGGCGGAAAGGTACCCGTAGTCCTTGTGTTGCAGGGAGCATACGGCGAAACAAGCCGTAAGCAAACTGACGGAGGGGCCTCCTGCGGTCCCAGCGTCCGAAACCGTCACAACGCTTACGGATCGGCCGTAAGCAATGTGACCGCTTTCCCCAGGAAGATTCTTCTCGGTTCCGGGAATGACCGTAAAAACGCTCTTGTCCGTTGGGAGAAGCCGGTTTCCCCGGACCAAGACAGCCCGAGCCGGGCCCTGAACGGAGGTGGAACCATGATGCCGAGGGGTGTTGAGACGAACGGAGCCGCCATTAGAAAGCAACGCTTCCTGCGAGGTTGGGACCAGGGTGCCCTGGCCGACCGGGCGGGCTACACCATGCGCACGATCCAGCGAGCCGAATATGGCGGACCGGTTCGGATCACGACCCTGGCCCACATCGCCCAGGCGTTGGGCTGCGAGGTGGCGGACCTGCTGAGCCCGCAGGTGACCCAGGCGAACCAGATCGCCTCCTGAAGGAGGCAGCACATCGCTGACATCCGGGAGCCGGAGGGCTCCCAACCCGAGACGTCCCCTCTGACTACAGGCCGGAGTGCCCGAGTCCCCCCAAGACCAAAACGGCGGCACTCCGGCCTGCCTTTGTGTCCGAGGGGACTCCTTACTTTGGGGGGCTACCGGCGGCTCCGACTTCTAGCGGCTCGGACGATCAGGAGCCCCGTCGCAGCTCCCAGAGGTGCACGCCCTTGTTGGCCGCTTCGCGCAACGCCGCCCGGTGGCTGCCGCCACCCGCCGGGGGTTGTAGCGGCAGCCCGCCGATCTCACGCATGCGATGGGCGATGGTCGGCTCCGAGATGACCACCGGGATCCCCGGCCCCTCGGCGGGCAGCGCGTGCAGCCGGTTCTCGATCAACGAGAGCTTGCCCGACGAGGCCACCACCAGCACCGTCTCCCCCGCGCCGCTGTCCAGAACCGTCCAGGCCGAGGGATCCTCGCCGGGCAGGGAGTAGCCTCCGGCCTTGAGCGGGTGCTGCGGCGCGGTGGCGGGTAGCGGGAACAACCGGGTCTCGTTGCCCTCGGCGTCATTGCGGAAGACGTAGACGACCGCCGGG
>CAZBZH010000033.1:12640-15778 GCA_964496265.1 uncultured Acidobacteriota bacterium
CTCCCCTTCCGGGAGCGTCGCCACCTCGATCGGCAGCCGGCGGCCGGTGTCGTCGACCTGGTAGAGCTGAACGCTCGGTTCGAACTCGCTGACGAAGTGGTTCCGCAGGACCAGAAGAGCCAGGGCGGCCAGCAGCATGCCCAGAACCAGCACCACCACGAGAATCCTCGAGGCGTAGACGCCGGTGGATCCGTCTCGGGTGTCTTCCGCGCTCACGTCTGGCTGCCTCCCGGCCCACCCGCGGACCGTCAATCGGCGGCCCCACGGGCGAATGCGTCGATCAGGTTAGTTTTTTTGCCCCGGAATGTCGATTCCGCCGAACGTCCCCGTCTACCCGGTGAAGCCCCGGCAGGCGGGGTAAAGTCATGGATACAACGACGGTCGTGCTCACCCGGGCCGACTCTTAAGGAGACCGCGATGCAGTACCTTTGTCTGATCTACTCCAACGAGCAGGAAGAGCCCAAGCCCGGTACCCCCGAGGGGGATCAGCACTTCGCCGAGTACGGCACCTACACCGAGGAAATCCAGAAGGCGGGCGTGATGCTCGGCGGCAACGCCCTGCACTCGGTGCAGAGCGCCACCACCGTGCGGGTCCGCGACGGCAAGGTGCAGACCACCGACGGCCCCTTCGCCGAGACCAAGGAACAGCTCGGCGGCTACTACCTGCTGGACTGCAAGGATCTCGACGAGGCGATCGCCTACGCCGCCAAGATCCCGTCGGGCCGCTTCGGCTCGATCGAGGTCCGGCCGGTGATGGTCTTCGACGAGGAATAGCGGTTTGGCGGCGGCAGACGAGGCATCCCGCAGCGCCGTGGAAGCGGCGGTGCGGGAGCATCACGGCCGGGTGCTGGCGGTGCTGGTCAAGCACGCCCGGGATTTCGACCTGGCCGAAGACGTGTTGCAGGACGCCATCGTCTCCGCCCTCGAGCACTGGCCGCGCAGCGGGATTCCCCGGCATCCCGACGCGTGGCTGCTCCAGGCCGCCCGGCGCAAGGCGATCGACCGCTTTCGCCGGGCGGACACCTCGCGCAACCGCCAGGATGAACTGACTCGCTGGCTCGAAGCCACCGCCGGCGACTCCGAGGGGGAACCGGAGGAAACCGTGGTCGACCATCGCCTCTCGTTGATCTTCACCTGCTGCCACCCGGCCCTGTCCGAGCCCTCCCGGGTGGCGCTGACCCTGCGCACCCTCGGCGGCCTGACCACCACCGAGACCGCCCGGGCGTTCCTTGTCCCCGCAACCTCCCGCGCCCAGCGGCTGGTGCGGGCCAAGCGCAAGATCCGGGACGCGGGCATCCCCTATCGGGTGCCGCCGGCGGAGCTGTGGGCCGAACGGTTGCCCTCGGTACTGGCGGTGATCTACCTGGTGTTCAACGAGGGCTACGGCGCCACCTCGGGAGACCGGGTCACCCGGGCGGATCTCTGCGAGGAGGGTATCCGCCTGGCGCGCACCCTCCACGAACTCGCGCCGGGAAAGCCGGAGATCGCCGGCCTGCTGGCGCTGATGCTGCTCCACGACGCCCGGCGGGGCGCCCGGGTCGACGGCGACGGCAACCTGATCACCCTCGAGGATCAGGATCGCGGCACCTGGGACCGGGACAAGATCGCCGAGGGGGACCGGGTGCTGCGCCACGCCCTGGCCTTCGGCCGGCCCGGCCCCTACCAACTGCAGGCGGCGATCAGTGCCGTTCACGCCACGGCGCCGACCTATGACGCCACCGACTGGCGGGAGATCGTGCTGCTCTACCGGCGGCTGTTCGAGATCCAGCCGTCGCCGGTGGTGCGGCTCAACGAGATCGTGGCGGTCTCGTTTGCCGAGGGGCCCGAAGCGGGGCTGGCGCTGTTGGAAGGACTCGAAGGCCAGAAGGGGCTGCAGCGCTACGCTCCGTTCTGGGCCGCGCGGGCGGACATGCTGCGCCGCTCGGGGCGCAGCGACGAAGCCCGCGACGCCTACCTTCGCGCCGAGGAGCGGACCCAGAACGAGGCGGAGCGCCGCTTCTTCCAGCAGCGCCGCGACGGGCTCGGCAAGGAAACCCAGGGCTGAGCTTTACGCCGGCGCGTCGTATCGCGTAGATTCTCGCCACGGCAAGCGAGGGCCCGGCAACCGATGGCCCCGCCACCGATGGCCCGGCAACGGAGAATCAGCGTGACGACACGGGGAACGTCGGTCCTCGAGACCGCAGCAAGCTGGAATGCCGAGGGGCGCCGTACCGCCATCGCCACGGTGGTGCGCACCTGGCGCTCGTCTCCACGCCCGCTGGGCAGCCGCATGGTGGTCGACGCCGAAGGGCGCTTCGAGGGTTCGGTCTCGGGCGGCTGCGTCGAGTCGTCGGTGATCATGGAATGTGGCGATTTCCTCGAGGGCGGCAAACCGCGCACCCTGACCTACGGCGTGACCAGCGAGATGGCCTGGGAGGTCGGCCTCCCCTGCGGCGGCACCATCGAGGTGTTTGTCGGACCGGGACACGGTGAGACCTTCGAGGCGGTCCTGGAGGCCCATCGCAATCGTGGGCTGATCGGGCTCGTCACCGATCTGGAGGGTGGCGCCCAACGTACGGTCGACCCCGAGGCGGCCGAAGAGGACGGCGAAGAGGCCGTTCGAGAGTTCTTCCGGCGCTACCGCTATCAGGATGTTCACGAGATCATCGAGCAGAACGGCAGCCGTCGTTTCGTCGAGCTCCTTGGACCGCCGCTGCGCCTGGCGATCGTCGGCGCGACCCATCTCGGTCAATGCCTGGCCTCTCTCGCGGCGGCCGCGGGCATCGAGAGCGCGGTGATCGATCCCCGGGAGGCCTTCGCCACACCTGAACGCTTCCCCCACTCCGCGATCATCGGCAACTTCCCCGACGTCGGGCTGCGCGGGCTGATGCTCGACCGCCGCACCGCGGTGGTGGTGCTGTCCCACGACGCCAAGATCGACGACCCGGCGTTGAGCACGGCGCTGGGAAGCGACGTCTTCTACATCGGTGCGTTGGGCAGCCGCAAGAACCAGGGAGCGCGCCGCGCCCGGCTGCGCGCTGCCGGGATCGCGCCCGAAGAGATCGAGCGAATCCATGGCCCGGTCGGGCTGGACATCGGCGCGTTGACCGCCGAGGAGATCGCGGTCTCGATCCTGGCGGAAGTGGTGGAACACTGGCG
>CAZBZH010000034.1:0-15705 GCA_964496265.1 uncultured Acidobacteriota bacterium
CGCCTCCCGGGTCTCGGTGGATAACGGGGTGATCGTCTCGCCGATCACGGGAACCGGGTCCAGCGGCGCGGTGATTGGCATGGCCCAGGACCTGGCGTCGGCTACCGGCGGCGTGGCCCAGGAGTCGACGGTGCCCGACGAAGATCTGGCCCAGGCGATCAAACAGCAGATCCTCGACGCCTGTGCGTCGTTCTCCGACTGCAACGGCAACGCCCGTCCCGACAGCTGCGACCTGCTCGACGGATTGAGCCAGGACTGCGACTTCAACGACCAGCCCGATGAGTGTCAGCCGGACTGCAACGTCAACGGCATCGCCGATCCCTGCGATATCAGCGCGGGCACCAGCCTGGACGACAACGCCAACACCATCCCCGACGAGTGTGAGCGGGTGGTGTTGACCCTCGCCGAGTTGGACCTGGAGTGGACCGAGATCGTGGGCGCCCTGGGTTACGACGTGGTCCGAGGCGACCTGGAAGGACTGCTCTCGACCGGGGGCAACTTCAGCACGGCGGTGGAGAGTTGCCTGGCCAACGACACCACCGGTCTGACCTGGCCTCACGGCGCCGACCCGCTGCCGGGCGCGGGCTGGTTCTACCTGGTTCGAGGCGAACTGGCCAGTGGGGCGCTGACCTACGACGTGATCGGCGGGCAGGTCGCTCCGAGGGACGCGTCGATCGAGGCGTCCCCCGACGCCTGTCCCTGATCAGGCCGGGAACGGACCGAGTGCGGGGGAAGGGGCGAGGTGCGCCGGCGAGGCCGGTCAGCGCACTTCGACCCCGTTGGGCGCGGTCGGCGGGTCGTCGCCGCCACCGCTCGAGCTCGAGACCTTCCACACGTAGTCGTCCGATTTGACGTAGAACGCGCCGCCGGCCACCGCCACCGACGATGCGATGGCCGCGCCGACGTTGTCCTCGTCGAGCACGGTGAACGTGTCGCTGTCGGCGAGGATGAAGAAGTCCCCATCCTGGGTTCCGAGGTAGACCTTGCCGTCGGCCACGGTGGCCGAGGCCCAGATCTCGCCGCCCCCCAGCAACTGGCGCCACAGCCGCTGACCGGTGCGGATGTCGACGCAGTGCAGGTAGCCCAGAGTGTCGCCGACATAAAGCCGGTAGTCGGAGATCGCCACGGCGGCGATCACGTTGCCCAGGTCGTTGTTGCTCGACGGGTAGTGCCAGATCTCCTGGCCCGTGCGGGCGTCCAGCTTCCAGATGCGGCCGGTGCCCACCGGGGTGTTGCGCGGGTGGCTCGGGTCCTCGCCGGCGGACACGTAGATCGCGCCGCCGGCGACCTCGTAGGGGCCGGCGGGGTTGTAGACCGGTGAGGCGACCCCTTCGCTGCCGATCCCGTCGGGGTGGGAGTTGGCCGACTTGGTGCGGTCGAAGCCGGAGTCATCCTCGTGGAACCAGTCCTCGACTCCGGTCGCGGCCCGGATGCCGCGCACGGCGCCGTCGGCCAGCTGGAAGTAGACCCGGGGCACGCCGTCGGAGGAGACCCCGTCGACGGGGATCGACCAGGAGCCGTGGAGCAGGGTCCGCCGGTAGGTCGGGGCGTAGGTCCACTGGGTCGCGCCGGTCGCCGGATTGAGCGCCACCACCTTGGGCCGGTTTTCCGGCTCGCCGTAGTGGGCGGACAGGTGAAAGATCAGGCGGCCGTCCCGCAGCAGGGGAGAGCCGTTGCCGCAGTTGTGGATCGTGACCCCGAAGGCGTCGGGGTCCTCGCCGGGGTTATTGCCCTGGGTCAGCCGCCGCCAGACCAGATTGCCGTCGAAATCCAGCGCCTGAAGCCGCCCCTCCTTGGTGCCGTAGTAGATCCGGCGTCCGGCCAGATCCACGTAGGGGGTCGACGCTCCCTGATGATTGGGGCAGATGCTGAAGCCGTTGCCCCCGTAAACCTGGGTCACGTAGTCCCAGAGGAAGCCGCCGTTGCGGTCGTCCAGGGCGATCATCCGCGAGGTCTGGCGCGCGGTCATCGAGTGCATGAAGAACACCCGGGGCTCGGCGGTGCCGGTGCCGACCACGACCACCGAACCCGAGTCCCGGGCGCCGCTGGAGGTCTCGGAGGTCCGGTTGACGTCGGTGGCCTGGCGCCAGACCACGTTGCCGCTGCCGCCGGGGCCCGGCGTCCAGGATCCGGGGATCCCGCTCTCGGGGCTGACCCCGTTCCGCTGGGGTCCCCGCCATTGATGCCAGTCACCGGCCAGCCCCGACGTGGTCGGAATGGTCAGGCCGATCACGATTGCGAGCACAAATTTCATCACCGCCTCCCGAAAGGCGCGCCATGCCGCGCCAGGGCTCTCCCGGTAGGTGGATAACGCAAGGCACATGCCGCTTTGACAAGGCATCGGGGCGCGCCGATCACGAATTCGTAACCGGTCCGACACGGCGTGGCAGCGGCCCCGGCGGGGCCCGAAGCGCCGGCGTGGGCGCGGGGCAGGGCGGTGCTATATTCTGCGTTTGCACCGGCCCGTTAAAGTTGTAGTTTCAGTACCTTAGGCCGGAATAGTTGCCTCGGCCGGCGGAGTGACGCTCGCGATGAAGATGTTCTTTCGCACCCTCGGTTTGGTCCTACTGGTCGGCGGTATCGTCGTAGGACTCGGGGCGTTCCTGTTCCTCAAGGATCAGTCGTTCCTGCTCGCCCTTTCGGCGCGTCTGGTCGACGAACCCTTCGGTTTCCGCAAGATGGTTGCGGCGGCGATCGGCGCCGTCCTCGGCCTGGGCGGTTTCCTCTGGGGCGCGGTGTTCCTGGGGATTGCCGAGATTCTCCGCGCCCAGCGTTCCTAGTTTCCCCGCTTCACACCCGGAGGATTCCCCCGATGCGTACCCCCCTGCTGGCAGCCGCGGCGCTGCTCGCGTCCGTTGCGGCGGCCCACGCCGAACAGGTCACCTTCGTCGATGTCTCCGAGGAATCGGGGATCGACTTCCAGCACACCAATGGACGGGTGGGCAAGAAGTTCGTGATCGAGGTCAAGGGCTCCGGGGTCGCCCTGTTCGACTACGACAACGACGGGGATCTGGACCTCTACGCGGTCAACGGCAACGACCTACCCGGCGCCCGTTCCAAGTCGACGCCGACCAATCGGCTCTACCGCAACGACGGCGACGGCAGCTTTACCGATGTGACCCGGGAGGCGGGGGTCGGGCACACCGGCTACGGCCATGGCGTGGCCGCGGCGGATTACGACAACGACGGCGATCAGGACCTCTACATCACCAACTACGGCCCCAACGTGCTCTACCGCAACAACGGTGACGGCACCTTCACCGACGTGTCCAGGAGCGCCGGAGTTCAGGGGCCGGCTCCCCGTACCTGGAGCGCCAGCGCCGCCTTCTGCGATCTGGACAACGACGGCGATCTCGATCTCTACGTGGCCAACTACCTGGTGTTCGACATCGAGACCTCGGTGGCCCTGCCGCTGCTGCCCGGCTACTACGACGGCGAGCCGGACAATCTCTACCTGAACAACGGCGACGGCACCTTCAAGGATGTGACGAACACCTCCGGGGTGGCTCACAAGGAGGGCAAGGGGCTCGGCGTGGTCTGCTTCGACTACGACGAGGACAACGACCTGGACCTCTACGTGGCCAACGACGGCGTCAGCAACCTGATGTACCGCAACAACGGCGACGCCACCTTCGAGAACGTGACGCTGATCTCCGGCTCCGGCCTCAACGGTGACGGCGAGGCCGAGGCGGGCATGGGCATCGACGCCGCCGACTACGACAACGACGGCGACATGGACCTGTTCGTGACCAACTTCAAGGGCGAGTCCAACACCCTCTACACCAACGAGGGGGGCGGGATGTTCGTCGATTCGACCTTCCAGGCCAACCTGGCCGACGCCAGCCTGCCCTACGTCACCTTCGGTACCGCCTTCTTCGATTTCGACAACGACAGCGATCTGGACGTCTTCACCGCCAACGGCAGCACCTTCGAGGACGACAAGGATTACGCCCAGCGCAACCAGCTGTTCGAGAACAAGGGCGGCCGCTACGAGGACGTGACCGCCTCCTGCGGTGCCTGCCTAAGCGTCGAGGATGTCAGCCGCGGCGTGGCCTTCGGCGACTACGACAACGACGGCGATGTCGACGTGGTCGTGGGCAACACCAACGGCAAGCTGAACCTGTTGCGCAACGACGGCGGCGACGCCAAGAACTGGCTGATGATCCGCGCCATCGGAACCCGCAGCAACCGGGACGGCGTCGGCGCCCGGGTCAAGATCAGCGGCCCCGACTTCCAGCGCTCCAAGGACGTCAAGAGCGCCTACAGCATCTTCTCGGCCAACGACGTGCGGGTGCATTTCGGCCTCGACGATCGGGACGTGGTGCCCCGGGTCGACATCCGCTGGCCCAGCGGCCAGACCCAGACCATCACCAACGTGCCGGCGAACAAGCTGCTGGTCGTGACCGAAGGGGGCAACCACCGCATCCGGGAACTCGGGCGATGAGCCGTTCGGCTCTCATCCGGGGCCTGCGGGCTCTCGGCGCTGCGTTCCTCGCGGCGCTGGTTCTCGCGCCGCCCGCGGCCCTGGCGTCGGATCCGGCGGCCGAAGCCGCCGAGGCGCTGCAGCAGGGCAACCAGCTGCAGCGTGAGCGGCGCTACACCGAGGCCGCCGAGGCCTACGCCCGGGGGCTGACCGTCGCCCCCGATCATGCCGAGCTGCATCACCAGCGGGGGATCGCCCTGCGCAAGGCGGGGGACGCCGAAGGCGCCGTCGCCGCGGGCAGCACCGCGGTCGAGCACGACCCCTCCTACGTCAACGGTTTCGTCGAGTTGGGCCGGGCCTACACCCTCTGGATCCAGGACCGGGCCGTTGCCTTGCATCAGCAGGCGGTGGCCGGCGGAGGAATCGACGCGCGGATCGAGCACGGGGTGTTTCTCACCACGATTCAGCGTCACGAGCAAGCCATCGAGGTGCTGGAGGAAGCCCAGGAGCTGGAGCCGGACCACACCCTGGTCCTGCGGGAACTGGCCTCCCTCTACGTGCGGACCCAGCGCTACGACGACTGCATCCGGGTCGCCGAACGGGCGCTGGAGCTGCGCACCGGCTCCAAGGAGACGGTGCTGCATCTGGGCGAGGCCTACATGCGCCGGGGCAAGTTCGATCAGGCGATCGAGCTGTTGCGCCGGACGGTCCACGAGAACCACAAGTTCGTCGATGCCCACCTGCTGCTGGCCAAGGTCTACGAACGTTCGGGCAAGCTCAAGGAGGCCGGCGCCAGCCTGCGCCGCACCCTGACCTTCCTGCCCGACCGCCACGAGACCCGCTACAGCCTGGCCGGCATTGCCCGTAGGCTGGGGGCCGATGCCGTGGCCGAGCGGGAGATGCGGCTCTACGAGCTGCTCAAGTTCAAGGCGGAGATTCCGCCGGAGATCGAGATCGGCATGCTCGAGGAGCAGCTGGCCCGCAATCCCCTGGAGGTGCGGGTGCCGCTGCGCCGGCTGGCGGTGCTCCACGGCGAGATGGGCCACGCCCACGAGAAGGACCTCTACGGCGACCGGGTCAAGGTCTGGGAGATCAAGGAAGAGATGGATTTCGCCATCGCCGGTTTCCGCGCGATCGCCGAGCTGCAGCCCAGCGACCGGCTGCGGGCGGAGCTCGGGGAAATCGGGGCGTTTCGCCGGGAGTACGAGCGGGCCTCCAACCTGGCCCTGGAGTACGAGCTCGACCGCGCCGCCGAGCTGGCGGCCAACGCGCGCCAGGCCTTCGACACCGGGGACCGGGACGTGGCGATTCGCGATGCCCGCCGGGCGCTGAGCAACGACCCGGGCTCGATCGAGGCCCATCATCTGCTGGCCGAGATCTACAGCGCCGACCGGATCGACCTGTCCCACGCCCTGCGCCTGGCCGGCCGGGCCCTGGACATGGATCCCAGTCTGGCCTCCTACGAGTTGATGACCGAGGTCTATCGCCGCCGGGGCAATCACATCAAGGCGGACAAACTCGCCGCCGCCGCCGCCGCCCTCGTTCGCTAGGCGTCTTTCACCCCCAGCCCTTTCGCGGTAGGTTTGACCCGGTAGGTCATTTCTCCCGGGATCCCCGGCGCCGCCGGGGCGCGACCCCCTTCCGCAGCGCACCGCACCGGTTCGGTGTGTTGGCACGCGACCTGCTCCGGAACTACATGTTTCCGGGACGGTTTGACGTCGGGAGGTAGGATCGGAACATGAGTTTCTCGGGTAGGACGCGAATGTTGCTGGGCGCCCTCGTGGCGGTAGCCCTGCTATCCACGCCGGGTTTCGCCGCCGTGATCCAGGCCGATCCCAGCGACTACCGCTCGAAGATCGCCGATCTGGAGCCGGGGGACACCCTGCAGCTCACCCCCGGAACCTACGTACGGCTCTATCTGAGTAACATCAACGGAACCGCGCAGAACCGAATCGTCATCGAGGGCCCCGCCGATCGCACCGCGATCATCGAGGGAGAGAGCGGCAAGAACACGGTCCAGCTGGAACGCTGCAGCTTTCTGACCCTGCGCAACCTGACCATCGACAGTCTGGGGATCTCCGGGCCCAACGGGATCAACGCCAAGGGTGGCCCGTCTCACGACATCACCGTGGAGAACAACCTGATCCGCGGGGTCGGGGGCGGTCAGCAGACCGTCGGCATCAGCACCAAGGATGCCGCCTGGAACTGGGTGATCCGCGGAAACACCATCCTGGAGGCGGGAACGGGCATCTATCTGGGCAATTCCGACGGCACCGACCCGTTCATCAACGGGCTGATCGAGAACAACCTGATCGTCGACACCATCGGCTACAACATGCAGATCAAGCACCAGAACCCCTACGATCTGCCCCAGGCGCCCCAGGGACCGAACCGCACCATCATCCGCAACAACACCTTCATCAAGGACGGGCGCCCCAGCCCCAACGGCAACCGCCCCAACCTGCTGGTCGGCCCGTTTCCCTCGTCGGGACAGGGTTCCTCGGACATGTACGAGGTCTACGGGAACTTCTTCTACAACAACCCCAGGGAATCGCTGTTCCAGGCCAGCGGGCGGGTTGCGATCCACGACAACGTGTTCGTCGACGCCCCCGGGGGTACGGCGATCTATCTGACCGACCACAACGGGCCGCTGGACATCGCCTACGTCTACAACAACACGATCTACGGCGGTGGCCGAGGCATCCGCTTCAACAACTCGGCCCGGGTCGACCACGAGGTGGTGGGCAACCTGATCTTCTCGCCGACCGGAATCAGCGGGAACTACAGCAATTCCCGGGACAACCTGATCGACGACGTGGAGAACGCCGGCCTCTACGTGCAGAACCCTTCCCTGGTGCTGGGCGCGATGGACTTCTACCCGCGCAGCGGCCAGGGGCAGGGGACCGACCTGGCCTACCCCGCTTCCTTCCGCCAGCACGCCGACTACAACCTGGACTTCAACGGGGACTCCAAGGGGGGCTTCCGCTTCCGGGGGGCCTACGCCGGCGACGGGCAGAATCCGGGCTGGCAGCTGGACCGGGGCATCAAGGGCAGCTCCGGCGGTGGGTCGGGTGAGCCGCCGGCTCCGCCGACAGGATTGTCGGCGCAGTAGTCGGCGCTGTCGGCCGACCGGGCTCCCGGCTCGGTTTTCACCAATAAGTTCCCCGATCGGCGCGACTTACAGGGTCGCGATACCCATATTGTAGAATGCCCGGCCGCGCCCGAGGGGGGCGCCCCGGTTCCCGGTGTATCTACCGGCCGAGAGGGTGAGATGAAGGTCTCGATCGTGATCCCCTGCTACAACGAATCGGAGACGATTCGGACGATCGTCGACGCCGTGCGCGCGGCGCCGGTGGAGGATCAGGAAATCATCGTCGTGGACGACTTCTCGAAGGATGGGACCCGGGACATCCTCGAGAGCGAGATCAAGCCGTTGGTCTCGAAGATCGTCTATCACGAGGTCAACCAGGGGAAGGGCGCCGCGCTCCGCACCGGATTCAAGTCGGCCACCGGCGACGTGGTGATCATCCAGGACGCCGACCTGGAGTACGACCCCCAGGAATACGGCAAGCTGCTCGAGCCGATCAAGGCGGGCAAGGCGGACGTGGTCTACGGCTCCCGCTTCGCCGGCGGCGAGTCCCACCGCGTGCTCTACTACTGGCACTCGGTGGGCAACAAGTTCCTGACCTTCATGTCCAACATGTTCACCAACCTGAACTTGACCGACATGGAGACCTGCTACAAGGTCTTCAGCAAGCCGATCCTGGACAAGCTGACCGTCGAGGAAAACCGCTTCGGCTTCGAACCGGAGATCACGGCCAAACTGGCCAAGATGCGTGATATCCGCATTTACGAGGTCGGTATCTCGTACTCGGGGCGTACCTACGACGAAGGCAAGAAGATCGGCTGGAAGGATGGCGTCCGGGCCATCTGGTGCATCTTCAAGTACAACGTCCTGCGCTAGACCCGCGTGACCCGGGGAGCTGCGGTTCGACCGTCCGCTCGGCGCCCCAGGTCCCGCCCAATGGGCCTCTACGGCGGGTTTGTCGCGGTTTTCCCTTTCCCCGGCTTGACCGATTCGCTAGCATGACTTCGGCGCCCCGAGATCCGCACGGGGCGCGGGTTTCCGGCGATTCGCCGGTGACGCAATCAGCTCGAAATTCAACCGGAGATCGGGCCTTCGCCCCCTTCGGTGTTCACCCCGGAGCCCCTCGGCTCCATGCCCGGTCCGGCCCGATTCTCGGCCGCCCGAACCGGGTAGAGATTACAGGGACGCGGCAATTGTTGCAGTTACGTGATCCCCTCCGGGCCCTTCTCTCGCGCCCTGCGGGACATCCCGGAGAGACCCCGCCGCTAACCCTCGAAAGTACAACCCTTTGCGACGATCGTCGCCCGACCCCGCCTCGCGGCTTTGTTGGCATTCAGCTTGCGATGGTTCAGGGCCGGGACTTAGCTTGTAATCCCTAAGGAGGGTACTCGACGATGCGAGTCCGGTTGATGGTTCGCGCAACGTGCATCGGCGCACTCATGGCCCTGTTGACCACGGTTTCGGCCGGGTCGATCGGTCTGGCGTGGGATGCGTCGTCCGGTGCGACCGGCTACCGGGTGTACTGGGGTCCCAGCGCGGGCAACTACACCAATTCACAGGATGTGGGGAACAACACCTCCACCCTGTTGAACAATGTCGCCGATTGCACCAACACGTTCTTTGCCGTGACGGCCTACAACAGCGCCGGCGAGTCCGGCTTCTCCAACGAGATCGCCAACTGGCCCCGGCCCGAGGTTGCCTCGGCGTCTCCCGCTTCCGCCCAGCAGGGTGCGTTGTTCGCCATGGATATCAACGGCAACAACTTCAAGCCCGGCGCGGTGGTCGAGATCGATAACGAGAACGTGTTTCTCGACTCTGCCAGCGTGCAGGCCTGCAACCGCATCCAGGTTGCGACCACCGTCGAGCCCACTGCCCAGAACATGCGGCCCGCCGAGATCGGCCAGTACCGCATCACCGTGACCAACGATGACGACCTGGCCGACGAGGCCCAGGTCTTCCAGGTCCTGATCAACCCGGAGCGTTTCGACATCGTCGACGACCCGGGTCCGAGCCAGAACCGCATCGACGGTCGCGACAGCATCTATCTCGGCCGCCTGTTCGGTAGCCGCGAAGGCCAGGCGCTCTACGACCCCGACCTCGACTTCAACGGGGACGGCTGGGTCGACGGAGACGACCTGACCTACCTGGCCTCGAACATGGGCCGCTGCTGGAACGGCTCCCAGTGGACCACCGGAGCCTGCCCGTAAACCCGGGCTCAGCATCTAGGGAGAGAGCGAGCATGAGAAACGCGAAGAGCCTGCTTCTGGTCGGACTGCTGGCCCTTGTGGTCACCGCCTGCGGCGGTGGCGGCGGCGATGACGGCGCAACCCCTCCCGGGGGCGGCGGCGGCTCCGGCAACCTGTCGGCCAGCTTCACCGCGATCAACCCCAACCCGGGTGGCGACGAGATCGGCATGGATCAGGGCAGCGCCACCGGCGGCCGCGTCACCATCGACGTCAACGTCGGTCCGGTGAACAACGTGTACGGCGCCACCTTCGAGGTGACCTACCCGGCGATGGCCGACTACGCCAACTCGTTTACCCAGGGCAACTGGAACGACTCCTGTGGTTCCAACCGCACGACCAACGTGACCAAGGTTTCCGGCGAGCGGCGCCTGATCGTCGAGTCCTTCTGCCGCAACCCGGCGTCGCCGGTCAACATCAGCGGCACCCGCCGTCTGGTGAGCCTGGTGTTCGACGTTACCGCGGCGGGTTCCGGGGATATCGACTTCCTCAACCCGACCCTGCAGAACGGTGCGATTCCGCCCCAGGATATCGGTGGATTGACCTGGGACGGCGGGACGATCGTCGCCAACTAAGTCTCGACAAATCAACGACTTGTGGGATGCCACAGGGGTGCCTCGCCCCTGTGGCATTTTTGTTTGCTGATTTGTAATTATTCCGACTAGTCCGTTTGCCTCGAAAGCCCCGACGACCAATATTCGGATCGGTATCGCTACTGATTCCGACACGGAGATCGAGGGTTACAAGGTGGTGCAGCCGTTCACCCCCGTGGCAGACGAGCGTTCGCCCGAGGCGCTCGGCGCCGGAGTCCATCCGGTGTCCGAGGAGAACCAGTTTCTCCGGCACCTGATCCGCGGCATGCGCTGCGGCGTGCTGACGGTGGATCGGACCGGCCGGCTGTTGATGCTCAACACGCTGGCGGTGCAGATCCTCGAGCTCGATGAGGTTCCCCCTCCGGGAACCCTGATCGAAGACGCCGTCGCCGACCACCCCCAGCTCGCGCAGATCCTGCGCGAAGCCTTCACCATGACCAGCCTGCCCAACCGCGCGGAGATCGATCTGCGTTGTCGTTCCGACGCGGGCAAGACCATCGGGCTGACGCTGTCGCTGGTCGCCGAGGAGGGAGGGGAGCCCTACGCGGCCGCCGCCTTCTTCAAGGATCTCACCCCGGTGGAGCATCGCGAGGAGCAGGAGCGCCTGCGCGACCGCCTTGCCGCCCTGGGCCAGATGGCCGCCAACATGGCCCACGAGATTCGCAATCCGCTGGCCTCGATCGGCGTGACCTGCGCCCTGCTCAAGCGGCGGCTCAGCGAGAGCAGCGACGATGTCGAACTGCTGGACAAGATCGCCGGCGAGATTCACCGGCTGAACGCGACCATTACCGAGAGCCTCGAGTTCGTGCGGCCGCTGTCCCTTTCCATGGGTTCGGCGTCGATCGACGAGCTGGTCCGCGACGCCCTGGCGACCGCCCGCAAACGGCACGCTTCGGGCCGGATCGAGGTGGAGCACCGTAGCGAGGATTCGCTGCCTCGCGTCATCGCCGACCCGACCCGGCTGCGCCAGGTGTTCGAGAACCTGTGCGTCAACGCCTTCGAGGCGATGGAGGCCGAGGGGGGCCGCCTCGAGGTGGACTGCAGCGTGGTTCCCGCGCCGGGAGCCGCGAGCATTCCGTACCAACCCCAGGGAGGTGCCGGCGAGACCCAGCGGCACTTCGACCACTACATCCAGGTAAAGATTCACGATTCCGGCCCGGGCATTCCCGAGGAGCACCGGGATCGTCTGTTCTACCCGTTCTTTACGACCAAGAAACAAGGTTCAGGTGTCGGCCTGGCCCTGTCCAAGAAGATCGTCGACAGCCATCACGGGCTGCTCGACGTCGAGAGCGAACCCGGAGAGGGCGCGCTCTTCACGGTCAGGATCCCGATGGTCGTCGATTCGGAGGTTGAGGGCACATGAAGAAGATCCTCGTGGCTGAGGACGAACAGACGCTGAGAGAAGGCATCGCGGCCGCGTTCCGAGATCGTGGCTGGCATGTCTCCGAAGCACCGAACGGCGCCAAGGCGATCGAGCTGCTCGAACAGGAAGTGTTCGATGTGCTGCTCGTCGACGACCAGATGCCGGAAAAGCGCGGTATCGAGGTCCTGAAGCATTGCAAGATGCTGAATGACCGCACCGCCGCGCTGGTGATGACCGCCTACGGCACCGTCGAGTCGGCGGTGGACGCCATCCGACTCGGCGCCCACGACTACGTGCTCAAGCCGTTCAATCTCGATGAGATCGAGATCAAGGTCGAGAAGGCGCTGGAACACCGCCGCCTGCTCTCCAAGATCCAGGCTTACGACCGGGACGTGGTGGTGCCGAAGTTCGAGAACATCGTCGGCGAGAGCTCGGCGATGAAGGACATCTTCCGCACCATCGAGAAGGTCGCCCGCTCCAACGCCACGGTGTTGATCCTGGGTGAGACCGGCGTGGGCAAGGAGCTGGTCGCCGAGGCGCTGCACCGCAACTCGAGCCGCCAGGAGCGCCCCTTCGTCAAGATGAACTGCGCCGCGCTCCACGAGAACCTGCTGGAGTCCGAGCTGTTCGGTCACGAGCGCGGGGCCTTCACCGGAGCCGACCGTCAGCGTATCGGCCGCTTCGAACTGGCCCACGAGGGCACCCTGTTCCTCGACGAGATCGGCAACATGTCGTCGTCGACCCAGGCCAAGGTGCTGCGTGTGCTGCAGGAGCGTGAGTTCGAGCGCCTCGGCGGGACTCGAACGATCAAGGTCGATGTTCGGATGGTCGCGGCGACCAACCGGAACCTCGAGGAAGCGATCGGCCGCGGCGAGTTCCGCGAGGACCTGTTCTACCGGCTGAACGTCGTGACGATCAAGGTGCCGCCGCTGCGTGAGCGCAAGGAAGACATCATCCCGTTGGCCAAGCACTTCATCGACAAGTTCTCCGCCGACCTCAAGAAGGACGTGCGCGGGATCGACCCGGGCGCGGTGCGGATGCTCAAGCGCCACACCTGGCCGGGCAACATCCGCGAGCTGGAGAACTCGATGGAGCGCGCCGTGCTGATGTGCGAGAACCGCTTCATCAGCCAGGAAGACCTCAACCTGGCTCCGGCGGGGCAGATCGGTGAGGAGGGCTCCTCGCCGCTCAACCTGCGGCTGCCTCCCACCGGGATCGCCCTGGACGACCTGGAGAAGCAGGCGATCCTCGAGGCGCTTCGCATCAACAACTGGGTGCAGAAGGACGCGGCCCGCTTCCTCGGCATCTCCTCCCGCGTGATGAACTACAAGGTCTCGAAGTACGAGATCAAGAACGCCCGCTGGAGCAAGAACAAGCTGGTCGGCTAGCTTCGTTCCTCGATCGGAAGTCAAAGAGCCGGCCGGCCCCGCGAGGGTCGGCCGGCTTTTTCCGTTTCCGGGGGGACTGCGCTAAGATCGTCGCACCCCGGGGCTCGAGCCGCGCCCCGCAGGAGGTGACGAGATGACCCGCGTCGATTGGCACACTTACTTCATGAACATCGCCCGCCAGGCGGCGACCCGCTCGACCTGTGACCGCAAGCACGTCGGGGCGGTCATCGTGCGGGACCGCACGATACTCTCCACCGGCTACAACGGCTCGATCCGCAGCATGCCCCATTGCGACGATGTCGGGCACCTGATGGAGAACGACCACTGCGTGGCCACGGTCCACGCCGAGGCCAACGCGATCCTGCAGGCGGCCAAGAACGGAGTGCGCATCGACGAGGCGGACATCTACACCACCGCCTCTCCCTGCTGGAACTGCTTCAAGCTGATCGCCAACGCAGGGCTGCGAACGGTCTATTTCGGCGAGTTTTACCGGGATCGGCGCAGTATCGAGATCGCGTCTCAGCTGGGGATCGAGCTGGTGGACCTGAGCGAGGCCGGTTCGCTCGGGGGAGTGGCAGCCGACGACGATCCCTCCCGGCCGGCCAGCCCGCCGACCAACTAGCCCCGCGGCAGATCGTCCCGCGGCAGATCGTCCCGCAACAAAAAGGGCCGGCGTAAAGCCGGCCCATCCGATATCTGTTTGAAGAAGCGAGTTACTTCTTCTTGGCGGTCTTGCGCTTGGTCGTCTTCCGCTTGGCGGTCTTGCGCTTCGCGGTTTTGCGCTTCGCGGTCTTCTTCTTGGCTACCTTGCGCTTGGCGGTCTTCTTCTTGGTGGCTTTCTTCTTGGTGGTCTTCTTCTTCGCCGTCTTACGCTTGGCAGTCTTCTTCTTAGCCGCCTTCTTCTTGGTTGCCTTACGCTTGGTGGTCTTCTTCTTGGCTACCTTGCGCTTGGCAGTCTTCTTCTTGGTCGCTTTCTTCTTGGTCTTCTTCTTCGCGACCTTGCGCTTGGTGGTTTTGCGCTTCGCGGCTTTCTTCTTGGTGGCCTTCTTCTTGGTCACCTTTCTCTTCGTCGCTTTCTTGCGAACGGCCATCGTGCGTCACCTCCTTCCATTGTGGATTCGCCCGCACGAGGCGGGCTCTAGATGTTGGATTTATTCCAACAAACGCCACAATATATAGGGCGCACTTGTCAAGTCAAGAGATTCTGGGCGCCCGGGGTATGTGTTCGCGCGCGTATGGGCAGCCGTTTCGACGGTTCGAAACCGCCGCGCGTCGTCACGCCGATCCTCTCCGCGCGTCGACACGACGCGCCGCAGGGTGCGCAGCGCGTGTCCGGGGGCAAGGGGATACGGTCGGTCAGCTACCCGGCGTTGGCGGTGACCTGAAAGCCCGCGGTGCGCAGCGCGCTGGCCACGCTGGTCTTGTCGACTGCCTTGGAATAGGCCTCGTCCGGTTCCACCAGGCCCTTCTTCACCAGATCGATCAGGGCGTCGTTGAGCAACACCATGCCCTGCTTCTTGCCCGTCTGCATCAGGCTGGCGATCTGGAAGGTCTTGCCCTCGCGGATCAGGTTGGCGATCGCCGGCGTCACGATCAGCGTCTCGAGGGCGGCGACACGGCCGCCACCGGTCTTCTTCAGCAGGGTCTGGGAGACCACGCCCTTGAGCGATTCCGACAGCATGGTGCGGATCTGCGCCTGACGATCCGAGGGGAACTGATCGATGATGCGATCGACGGTCGACGCGGCGGTCGTCGTGTGCAGGGTGCCGAACACCAGGTGGCCGGTCTCGGCGGTCTCGATGGCGATGGCGATGGTTTCCAGGTCGCGCATCTCACCGACCAGCACGATATCCGGATCCTCGCGCAGGGCGGCGCGCAGGGCGCGCTTGAAACTCTGGGTGTGGTTCCCCACCTCGCGCTGGTTGATCAGGCACTTGCGGTTGGGGTGCACGAACTCGACCGGGTCCTCGATGGTGATGATGTGGTCCGAGCGGTTGCGGTTGATGTGGTCGACCATCGCCGCCAGGGTGGTGGACTTACCGGAGCCGGTGGGCCCGGTGACCAGCACCAGGCCCTTGTGCAGCTTGCACAGGTCGAGCACCGCGTCCTTGAGGTTGAGGTCCTCGGCGGTGAGGATCTTGCTGGGGATCACGCGCAGGACCGCTCCGACTCCGAGGCGGTCGACGAAGGCGTTGACGCGGAAGCGGGCGACCCCCTCGATCTCGTGGGCGAAATCGGCGTCGTGGGTCTCGGCGAATTCCTTGCGGCTGCGCTCGGAGATGATCTCGTCGAGCATCGCCATGTTGGCCTCGCCGGAGACCGGGCCCTCACCGGCGATCGGGGTCATGTCGCCGTCGATGCGGATCATCGGAGGGCTGCCTGCCGAGAGATGAAGGTCGCTGGCGCCGGTGTCGATCATCTTGCGCAGCAGCCGGTCGATGGTCGGCGCTTGCCCGGGGCGCCGGGGAGCGGCGCCGCTGGTACGCGGTCGCCGCCAAGGGCCGCGACCTGCTCTTGATCGAGGCCCCTCCCCTGCTCTCCTCGGTGGACGCTGCCCTGCTCGGCCGCGCCTGCGACGGCCTGATTCTCGTCAGCCGTTCGATGATC
>CAZBZH010000035.1:0-15660 GCA_964496265.1 uncultured Acidobacteriota bacterium
CGTGGATACCTGGGCCTCCGAGGGAGGCGGCTCCTTCGAGTTGATGGAAGGGGATATCCGCGACCGCGACGTCTGCGCCAAGGCGATGCAGGGCGTCGACTACGTGCTGCATCAGGCGGCGATCCCCTCGGTGCCGCGCTCGGTGCGCGACCCGCTGAGTTCCCACGAGGTCAACGTCAACGGCACGTTGAACCTGCTGCTGGCAGCCCGGGAAGTCGGGGTCAAGCGCTTTGTCGCCGCGTCCTCGTCGTCGGTCTACGGCGCCAACCCGACCTTGCCCAAGGTCGAGACCCTGGCGACCGACCCGATCTCGCCCTACGCCCTGCAAAAGCTGGCAGCTGAACGCTACTGCATGCTGTTCCACCAGCTCTACGGCGTGCCCACGGTGGCGCTGCGCTACTTCAACGTCTTCGGGCCGCGGCAGGACCCCAATAGCGAGTACGCCGCGGTGATCCCCAAGTTCCTGACCTGCGTGGCCAAGGAGCAGAAGCCGACGATCTACGGGGACGGCGAACAGAGCCGGGACTTCACCTACATCGCCAACGTGGTGCAGATGAACCTCAAGTCCTGCCACGCCGGGCCCGACGCCCTGGGTAAGCCCTACAACGTCGGCTGCGGCGACCGCATCAGCCTCAACGACCTGATGCGCAACATCGGCAAGCTGGTCGGCCGCGAGGTCAGCGCCGACTACACCGAGGCCCGGGCCGGAGACGTCAAGCACTCCCTGGCCGACATCGGGCAGGCGCGGGAACTGGTCGGTTTCGACCCCCAGGTCGATCTGCTCGAGGGACTCGACCGCACCTGGCAGGCGATCGACCGTGGCTAGGGGGGCGAAAGCCCCCAACTTCCACGCGATGCTGCTGGCGGGGGGCAGCGGCACCCGTTTCTGGCCCGAGAGCCGGAAGCGGAAACCAAAACAGTTTCTGGCCCTGGCGGGCAAGCGGCCGCTCCTGGTCGAGAGTTGGCGGCGGGTGCGAAAGCTCGCGCCGCCGTCGCGGATCTGGGTCGTGGCGCCCGCTGCGCTCGCCGACTCGATCCGGGAGCTGTTGCCGCAGCTGCGGGCCGACCGCCTGGTGATCGAGCCCTCGCCACGGGACACCGCGCCGGCGATCGCCCTGGCCTGCGCTTCCCTGGCTGCCGTCGACCCCGAAGCCGTGGTCGGCATCTTTCCCACCGACCATGTGGTGCGGGATGTCGACGCCTTCAAGGCCGCCGTCGAGCGGGCGGCCGGCGCTGCCGCGGCGGGGGATCTGTGCTGCCTGGGGATCAAGCCTGATCGTCCCGCCACCGGCTTCGGCTACCTGAAGTGCAAGGGGAGTGTGCGGGCCAAGGGACCAATCGAGGTCGATCGTTTCGTCGAGAAACCGGATCTGGCCAAGGCCAAGCGCTTCCTGAAGACCGGCAAGTACCTGTGGAACGCCGGGATGTTCGTCTGGCGCGCTACCCGATTCCTCGACGAACTCGACCGCACGGCGCCCGAGATCCGTACCGCTGTCGAACGGATGCTGTCCGGCAAGGCCAAGGCCTGGGACAAGGCCACCAAACTGTCGGTGGACTACGCGGTGATGGAGCGAGCCCGCGGTGTTAAGGTGGTTCCGCTCGACGCGGGATGGGACGACGTGGGTTCCTGGCAGGCCGCCGCGGCGTTGCTCGAAGAGGCGGGTTTGCTCGACCGCAGCCCGGTGCTGGTCGACAGCGAGGGCACGGCGGTTTTCGGAGCGGAGAAGCTCGTGGCGGTGGTGGGCCTTGCCGATGTCAGCATCGTGGAAACGCCCGATGCGCTGCTCGTCGTTCGCAACGACCAATCCGAGCGGGTCCGCGACGTCGTGAAGGAACTGGAGAAGAGGGGGCGCAGGGACCTGTTGTGAGACTTGGGGAGCCCAACGAGTTTCTCGAGGTCCTGGACCTCGAGGACTATCTGCTGCTCGCGGCGGTGTGTATTCTGCCCTGGCTTCTGGGCGGCGTATCCATGTGGGCTTACCGCCCGGTGGCGTTCCTGCTGGTCGCCGGTGCCGGCGTCGCGCTGATCCGCGACGGTTGGGGTGGGTTGGGGCTCGGTGGCGGCCGCAGCCGCTGGCTACTGCCTGCGTTCCTGCTACTCGGTTGGGCGGTGGTGCAGCAGGTGCCGATGCCCGCCGGCCTGATCGGAACCCTCAGCCCTTCGGCCCACGCCCTCTACGAACGTTCGGTTCCAGGTTACGCCGAGCCGCTCGATGACGCCGTTGCCTGGGTCGAACAGGATGCGGTAGAGCGGGTCGAGGAACTCGACGTGCGAGATGGAGGCGCGTCCTTTTCGCTGCCCTCGGAGGGTTGGTGGGATGGCGCGCGCACCCTCTCGGTGCGTCCCGACGCCACTCGCGAGCGCACCTTCTGGTTCCTGGCGCTTCTGCTCGGGTTCATGGCCATTCGCCAACGGTTGGACCATCCGCAGAGGCACACCGTATACCGCTACGTGCTCTTCGGCCTGTTCTCCGCGCTCGCCGCCTTTGGCTTGCTCCAGGCCGCGACCTGGAACGGCAAGATCTTCTGGCGTATCCCGACACCCGAAGGCAACCCCTTCGGACCCTACGTCAACCCGGTCAACTTCGCTGCCGTGATGGAGATGGCGGTGCCCTGGATGGCCGGATACGTCATCGCCCTGGCGCGTTCGCAGCGCCGTGACGAGTTGTGGCGCGGGCGTGTTCCGATCCTCGTCGGCGGCCTCGTCCTCTGCGCGCTTGCCGGCGTGGTCGCTGCCAGTAAGGGAGCGACGGTGCTGATGCTGGCCGCACTGGCGATCGTGGCGGTCGCGGCAGCACGTAGCTGGAAGTCGCGCCTGCTGGTGCTGCTGGTCCTGGTGTTGCTCGTGCCCTTGGTCGTCTGGGGCATCAGCATGACCCCCCTCGGAGAACGTTTCGAGGACTTCGTCGACTCGGAGGGTGGCACGCTCCTGCTGGCGGGGACCCGGGTCACGACCTGGCAGGTCGCAGCCGGTATCTTCAAGGACTATCCGGTGACCGGTTCCGGTTTCGGCACATTCCGCGAGTTGTTCCCCGCCTACGTACCGCCGGGTTCCTTCAAGACATGGAATCAGGTGCATAACGACTATCTCGAGTTGTTGATCGAGGGGGGCGTGGTCGCAGGAGTGCTGGTCCTGTCCCTGTTGTTGCTCTTCGGCTGGCGTGCGGTGGGTGCCGTGCGGAGAGGGGAGCGCATGCAGATCGAACGCCTGGGGCTTGCGCTCGGCGTCCTCTGTCTGGTGGTCCACGCGGTCGGGGACTTCAACCACCAGATCCCGGCCAACGCGCTGCTGTTCGTGACTCTGTGTGCGGCGCTGCTCGGCCGCCCTGGACGGGCGGTTTGATGAACACCCGTATCCCTGCGATTCTCGGCCTGATCCTGATCGTGGCCTTCGCGGTGCGGGCGGGGTTCGGCGTCGTCGGCGGTTACGGTCTGCGCAAGGGGGTCACCCTGGCCGAGGCCGGAGAGTACGAAGAGGCCTTGCCCCTGCTCGAACTGGCCGACGTCGGCTTCCAGCGTAACGAGGCGCTTCAGTGGCGGGCCCGTACGCGGGTCAGCGTGTGGAGAAGGGCGCGCTCCCTCGACGAGCTGGGGGACGATCCCCAGAAGCTGCTGCGGGAGTCCGCAGCGGACTACCTGCGGGCGGCATCCGCGTCGCCGGCGGCAGCCTGGCCCTGGGCCGGGATCGCCAACGTCTACCGCAACGCCGGTCTCGACGAGGCCAAGCGGATCGGTGCCTCGGCCGTCGCCAGACCGGTCGGCATCGAGCTCGGTTTGCTTCGTCGTTCGATCGAGGCCAGTCCCAACGATGCGTTCTACCTGGATGAACTCGCGCTGGCTTTCCGTCGGCTCGGGTTCCGGGAGCTCGCCCTGGAAGCGGTTCGCGAGGCGGCCCGGGTTCGCCCGGTTTACACTCACCACGCATTTCGCTTCCTGCGCCCGGAGGACCCGGAGATCATGGCGGCGTTCGCCGAGGCCTCCAAAGAGGTGTTGGGCGAGACACCGATGCTCCCTCGCTTCAACCACCTGCTGGAACTGGGCAAGCTGGAGCACCGTCGCGGCGAGTACGAAAGTGCAGAGCGCCTGTTGAATCAGGCGCTGCTCGACCCCGCCGCCGATATCTTCACCGCCGAGGTGCACTACTGGTTGGGGTTGGTCCTGTTCGGTCAACGCCGGCTGACCGAAGCTCGGGAGGTCCTGGAGCTTTCTGCCGAGGTCGACTCGGTGTTCGAGCCGGGCGCCTACGCCCGGATTGCCGAGATCGAGTATCTCGAGGGGGATCTGTCTGCGGCGCTTGAGACCCTTCGGCGGGTCCGGCGATTACAGCCTCGTAATGTGCAGCGGGCGGTCCGTTTCGCCGAGATCGCTCGCGAGTTGGAGGATTGGTCCGCAGCCTCCGAGGCGTTGCGCTGGACGATTCAGCTGCGGCCGGATCGATTGCGATACCGAGTGGACCTGTTCGAGGTGTACCTCGCCGACGGCAACACCGCCGCTGCACGCCGCCTCCTCCGCGAGATTCGCAAGCGGCAGCCGCCGCCGGCCGAGGCGGAGCGGCTGCGCCTGTTGCTCGACGCCGCCTCGCTCGAATCTGCCGGCGGGTAGCGGCTTTCGGGAAGGCCGGTTCCGATGGGCGAGCGTAGAGCGAAAGATTGCAGGAATTTGATCCTGCGAAGACACGGGGTCTGGCGTATATAGCAACGGGTCATGGCAACGATCGACGCAGAGGTCCAGACTTTGAACATTCCCCTGATCGGGGCCGGGACGTTTCTCGTGGCATGTCTGGTCACCGTCCTCACCACGCCTCTGGTGGTGCGCCTGGCCCGTGCTCTCGGCGCCGAGGACCTGCCAAGCGCGCGCAAGATGCACTCTGAGCCGATCCCGCGAATCGGCGGCGTGGCCGTGTTCATCGGTTTCACCACGGCGATGATCTTCGCCGCGGCTGTGACCGGACATCTGCTGCGTGTGCCGTCGGTCGGGGTCCAGTGGCGTGGCCTGGCACTAGCTGCCGCTTTCATGTTTCTCGTCGGTCTGGCCGATGATCTCTGGCAGGTGTCTTTCCGCCTCAAACTGGCGGCCTGTACGGCGATGGCGGTCTACGTCTGGGTATGCGGGTTTCGAATCGATCTCGTCACGAGCCCCCTGGGCGGCAGCATCGAGATGGGGTTGTTCTCGCTGCCGTTGACCATTCTCTGGATTGTGGGGATCACCAACGCCGTCAATCTGATCGACGGTCTGGACGGACTCGCCGCCGGCACGGCATCGATCATGACCGTGGCGATTGCCGCCTTCTCTTTCGTGCGGGGCGACCTCGGGATCACGGCCAGCAGCGTTGCCCTCGCCGGCAGCCTGATTGGGTTCTTGTTCTTCAACTTCAATCCGGCCCGCATCTTCCTCGGGGACTCCGGTTCATTGTTCGTCGGCTTCGTGTTGGCGGTGACCGCGGCGAGGGAGGGGCAGAAGGGCCCGGCCACGGTGGCCGTCTTCATCCCGCTGTTGGTGATGGGACTTCCGCTGCTCGATACGAGCTACGCCGTGGTGCGGCGTTCGATCCGGCTCGGGTCTTCCAGTCTCAGGCCGGGGCGCGGCCTTCCGTATCTGGTACGCAACCTGGACCACATCTTCCTGCCGGACAAGGAGCACATCCACCATCGGCTGCTCGAATTCGGTCTCAGCCATCGCAACGCCGTGCTGGTGCTCTACGGCGTGGTCTCGTTGATGGTGTTGGCCGCCTCGGCGCTGGTGTTCTTCAAGGGCGGCTGGCTGCCGCTATTGCTCGTCGGAGTGATTCTGTTGCTGTGCCTGCTGTTTCTTGGCCTGGTCCACCGGCAGTCGCGTCAGAACCTCGAGTCGGAGTCCTCGGCCGAGCCCGTGGCACCGGGCGCCGAGGAGTCGGTCGGTCGGCGCTAGAGGCGCCGAGGCCCCCCAGAGCATGATTCAGACGAGCAAGACCCCGGAAAGATCAACCCGGCGCTATGTTGCCGGGTTTCTGCTGGCGTTGGCCTGTGCGACCGGCGTTTCCGTTGCCCAGGGGCGGCCCGAGAAGCAGGACGGGCTGGAGAAGGGGCCTTGGGTGCTGACTCCGAGTTTCTTCTTCGGGGTCGAGCGGGACGACAACATCTTTCGCCAGGCCGAGGATTTCGCCCGCTCGGACAATGTGTTTCGCACGTCGGCGACGCTCGACTCGATCCTCTATTTCAGCAACAGCAACTTTCGTTTTGTCTATCGCGCGGATCGCCTCGACTACGAGAACACCACCGACCTTCGCCGGCGCACCTCCCAGGACTTCCAGTTCGATCTGAACCTACAGTTTTCTTCGGGCAACACGTTGGCGATCGGCCATACCTACACCCTGGGTATTCGAGACACGGTCGAGCGCAGCGGCACTGAACTTCAGTTTGCGGCACAGCCCTTCGACTTCAGCCTGACCTCGATCGAATGGTCACGCCTGGTGCCCCAACGACCGGGATTTCTCGTTCGTTTCGAGTACGAGACATCGCAGTTCAACAACGACGAGCGCGTACCGTTCTTCGATACCGACGGGTGGGTTGCCCGGTTGGAGTATCGCCACCCGGTGTCGGCCAACTCCTGGCTCACGCTGGGGCACGTGTCACGCCGGATCGACAACCTGGACACCAATCCCGAGGGGGGCGGGTTCCAGAACTTCTCGGATCGCACCGAGGAGGCTCAGCAGTACTCGCTGGGTCTCCGCGGCCGCCTCGGCGGCGGGCAGAGCTTCTTCGTGCAGATCGGGGTCGAGGAGTACAGCCTGGAAGAGATCGGAGCCTTCGAGAGCTCGTCGCGCTTCAACGGGGTTGTCGGCCGGGCCAACCTCGAACTGGTCGAGTTCGGCCGGAGCAACCTGACCCTGAACCTCCAGCGCAGCACCTTTCCTTCGTTTCTGAATACGTTCTACGTCCGATCCCAGGCCGGCTTGACCTATCGGCTGCCGTTTCTTCGTTTTTCTTCGCTGACGGTCAACGGCGCGATCTCGAGGAACCAGTATGGGGATGAGATCGAGTGGATCAGCGGGGAAGGCGCCCTGGTTCGCCGGGATGACCGGGTCTTCGGCTCGGTCGCCCTCAGCCTGAGATGGGCGGCCCGGGCCGGTATACGGCTGACCCATACGACTCAGGAGCGGGATTCCAACACGAGAAGCGGAAAGTTCGATAGTACGGTAACCTCTCTAGGTATTGAACTGGGTTGGTAGGGAGTCAAGACGTTGCAAGCAAAGAGGATAACTGGACTCGTCGCCGTTCTGGCGCTCCTTGGCGCCGCGGCGGTTCCGGGGGCATTGGTTGCCCAGGACGAGGCGGGATACCAGCTCGAGATCGGCCTGCCCGCAGACAGCCCGCAAGCCAGTGTCGAGGCCCGAGGTGAGGCGCTCCACATCGTGCTTCCCGTGCAGGCCGACTACCCGGCGGACTTGAGTTCCGCCAGCGCGGGACTCCTCGGGCCTGCCATCGTCGAGCTACTGGGTGACGGGCGCGTCTCGATGAAGGTCCCCATGAACGGATCGCGGCTCGGGAAGGTCGACTTCGACTCCCGCCGGCTGCGGATTGCCATCTCTCCGTTGTCGTCTTTCGCCGCCTCCGGCGATGCCGCGGGGGACACCCAGTATCGCCTGGGGCCGGATGACAAGATCACGCTGACCGTGCACAACGACCCCGACCTGAATCGGGTGCCGCTGACGGTGACCAAGGACGGCACCGTCAGTGCGCCGTTGGTCGGTGAGGTGCGCGCCCAGGGCTTCACCGTTCGCGAATTGGGTGCGGAGTTGGCAAGCAGGCTCGATGAATTCATCGTCGATCCCCAGGTCGACGTTTCCGTTGACGAGTACAACAGCCAGTGGGCGATGGTCATGGGCGAGGTACGCCGCCCCGGGCGCGTACCGCTCAAGGGGGGGACGACCCTCAAGGAAGTGCTCGGCGATGCTCAGGGCTTCTCCGACACTGCGGGGGAGGTGATCCACCTCTCGCGCAAGCAGAGCCAGGGCGACCCTTCGGAGACCATCCGGCGGGCTCAGTTCGAATCGGGCGTCAACAACCCGGTGCTTTCCCACGGGGACATCGTCACCGTCGGACGGGCGACCTACTGCTATGTCCAGGGTGAGGTCCGGTCTCCAGGCCGGGTTCAGATCGAGCGTGGCATGACCCTGTTGAGGGCGATCACAATGGTCGGCGGCCTGACCGAGTGGGCCAAAGAGAAATCGGTGATCGTGCTCAGCGAAGATGAGTCCGGCGAAGAACGAGAGTTCAACTTGAAGGCGATCCGCAACGGCCGAGCCGAGGATCCTCCGCTTTATGGTGGAGAGGTCGTCGTGGTCAAGAAGCGGGTGCTCTAGCTGATCGAGGGTGACGGCCCGATGGGTTCGTCGAGGAGCAGACGATGGGCGACACTACCAAAGCAAGCGGCTCGGGGAACGTTTCCGACAGCCAGACCGCGCACTTCCGCGACTACTGGCGGGTGATCTGGAACGGACGCTACACCATTGCCGCCGTCTTCATCGTCATCGTGGCCCTGGCGGCCGTCAAGACCTTCCTGGAAACTCCGATCTACCGCGCAGTCGCGGTGATCGAGATCCAGCCGAAGAGCAGCAGCATCACGCCGGGGCAAGATGTGTCCGGCCTGGGCAGCGCCGGGTACGGTTGGTTTGCCGAGAACAAGTACCACAACACCCAGGTGGAGATCATTCGCAGCCACGACATCGCCGAGCGCGTCGTGGACTCATTGGGGCTGCGTTCGGATCCGTTCTTCAGCGCGGCGACCAACCCGGTCGAGTCCTTCCGCAGTTTGATCAAGGTGGACCCGCGTCGCGAGACGGGGCTGATCGAGATCAGTATCGAGGGAGCCAACCCCGAGCAGATTACCGCTTGGGTCAACGAGGTCGCGCGGGCGTACGTCGAGCGGAACCTGGAGGTGGCCCAGGAGAGCGTCAGTGACGCCGTCGATCAGTTGACCGGTCAGGTCAAGATCATGGAGCGCAAGCTGATCGAAGCCGAAGAGGCCCGGCGACAGGCCCAGACGGATGCGGGCATCACCGATCTCGACGGCAGCCTGGCGATCATTCGGGACCGCCAGTCGCAGTACAGCAAGGAACTGACCGCCATCGAGATCGAGCTCGGCAAGTTGGACAAGAGTTTGACCCGCCTGACCGAGTTGCGGGCCAACAACGGCGATCCGATGACCTTGCCGGAACTGGCGGCCGACAGTGAACTCAAGGAACTCAACCGGCAGCGCATCCGGGTCGAGCGAGACATCGCTTCGGCAGACGTGAGCTATCGCCCGGGGCACCCCAAGTACGAGGAGAAGGTCGCCGAGCTGGCGACGGTGGATCGCAAGATCTCCGCCCGTATCGACGAGGTGGTTTCGGGGTTGCGCAGCGAATACGGGCTGAAGCGCGATCAAGAACGCTACCTTCGCAGTCAGCTGCGTAGCGTACAGGACCGCTCCGAGCAACTGGGTGAGGCCAACTCCAGGCTGGAGACCAAGCGGATCGAGGCCGAGACCAACAAGACGCTCTTTGACGCGGTGTCCAAGCTGACGACCCAGATCTCGATGGCCGGCGGGTTGCTGACCAACAACGTGCGCGTCCTCGACGAGGCGATCATTCCCGAGTTTCCGGTTCGGCCGCGCAAGAAGGTCGCGCTGATTGTCGGCGGACTGGTCGGTATGTTCCTCGGGATCGGCCTGGTGTTCTTCCTCGACTATCTGGACAACACCTTCCGCACGCCGAAGGACATCGAACAGCATCTCGGCCTCTCGGTGCTGTCGGTCATTCCCAAGCATTCCGAGAAGAAGCTGGCCTCGGGGGTGATCAAAGAGGCCTACCAGTCACTACGAACCAGCCTGATCTTCTCGAGCAAGAACCGCACCCGTAAGGTGGTGCTGATCACCAGCTCCGGTCCGCAAGAAGGAAAGTCCACCACGATCTCGCGCCTGGGCCGCGCCCTGGCAACCGGCGGAGAGAAGGTGGTCATCATCGACTGCGACCTGCGTCGTCCGACCCAGCAGGTGCACAACGAAGTGCCTCGTTCGCCCGGCCTGACCAACTTCCTGGCGGCCCCCGAATCGGATAAGGACTGGCGCCCCTTCGCCAAGGAAACCGATACGGCGACCCTGCAGATCATTCCCGCCGGCCCGACGCCGCCCAGCCCGCCCGACATGCTGACCAGCGACCGGTTCCTCTGGCTGGTCAACGAACTGCAGAAGGAATACGACTGGGTGCTGATCGACTCGCCGCCGGCCGCCGCGCTGTCCGACGCGCCGCTGCTGGCGACCCTGGCCCACATGGTCGTGATGGTGGTGCGCCACAACCACACCGATCGGGACGTGGCCATCCGGGCGATGAGCCAGGTCAAGAACGTCAACGAGCACCTGATCGGCGCGGTGCTGAACAACGTCGATATCGACAAGTCGTTCAGCAAGGACCTGTACTACACGGGTTACTATTACTATTCCAGCGACGACGGCGAGCGTAAGAAGAAGCGCAAGAAGTCGGACAAGGACCTCAAGGTCGGAGCCGGCGCCTAGGGTTTGCCTGGGCCTCGGAACTCACGGCGCGGTCCTTGCCAGCCGCGTCGATCAAAGGGGGTTCCGATGTTCGTGACGACTGGTCGCTCCTGGGTGCGGCGGACCGCTTGCGCCCTGTTCCTGATGGTCTGCATTGCCGCGCTCAGCGGTTGCGGTGGCGGCGATCCCAAGGCGGATCTGCTGGCCGAGCGAGCCCAGTGGGAGGTCGAGCTTCGCTCGTTCCGTCTCTCCGAGGTCTCGGCGGTCGCCTCTCTCACGGTCAAGGGGCCGACCCAGACCGAACTCAACAAGCTGACGGTCCTGTTCTACCTGGTCGACGCCGCGGGGAACCGGGTCGACTCGATCTGGCACACGCTGGATGTTTCCGCGGTGCGTCGCGGCGTGGCCAAGGACATGGTCGTGACCCTGCCCACCGGCGGTGCCGAGGTCGACGCGCTGCAGCTCGATCCGGTGTTCACGCCCACCGCCGAGCAGGAGGCGTTCCTCGAGGAGCTCGCCGGCATCGAGAGCGAGTAGCTCGCGGAATCAGGCGCCGACCTTCTCCAGTTCGATCCGGCGACGGAAGTCTTCCATCGTCTGGCGCAGGCCCTCGTTGAGGTCGACTCTGGGCTCCCAGCCCAGTTCGGCCTTGGCGCGGGTGATGTCCGGCTGCCGGACCTTCGGGTCGTCGACGGGCAGCGGCTTGTGCACGATCTGGGAACCGGTGCCCGAGATCTCGCGGATCGCCTCGGCCATCTGCAGCAGGGTCCACTCCAGCGGGTTACCGATGTTGACCGGGTCGTGCAGGTCCGACTGCAGCAGCCGGAAGATGCCGTCGATCAGGTCGGAGACGAAGCAGAAGGAGCGGGTCTGACTGCCGTCACCGAACACGGTGATCGGCTGGTCGGTCAGCGATTGCATCATGAAGTTGGGGATCGCCCGGCCGTCGTTCAGCCGCATCCGCGGGCCGAAGGTGTTGAAGATGCGGACGATCTTCGTGTCGACGCCGTGGACCCGGTGGTAGGCCATGGTCATCGCCTCCGAGAAGCGCTTGGCCTCGTCGTAGACCCCGCGGGGCCCGACCGGGTTGACGTTGCCCCAGTAGCTTTCCGGCTGGGGGTGCACCAGCGGGTCGCCGTAGACCTCGGAGGTCGAGGCGATCAGGAAGCGGGCCCCCTTGGCCTTGGCGAAACCGAGCGCCTTGTGGGTGCCGAGGGACCCGACCTTGAGGGTCTGGATCGGGAGCTCGTGGTAGTCCAGCGGGCTCGCGGGGCTGGCGAAGTGCACCACCGCGTACACCGGCCCATCCAGGTAGATGAACTCGGACACGTCGTGGTGAATGAACTGGTAGTCCCGGTTACCCGCCAGGTGCGCGATGTTGTCGGTCGAGCCGGTGATCAGGTTGTCCATGCAGACGACGGAGAACCCTTCGGCCAGCAGCCGGTCGGTCAGGTGGGAGCCGAGGAATCCGGCGCCGCCGGTGACGAGTACGCGTTGCTTCACGATCACTCCTTCGAGTTTTCCAGCGGGCTCAGTTCCGGCTGGCGGTCCCGGCGCATGCGGTGGATCAACCACCCGGGGACGGCCAGCGGGTTCTCCATCAACACCGCCGCCAGGTAAAGCTGGATCCTGCGGTTGCGGGACGCAAGGAACATATCAAGGGGATGGCTGGAGCGCAGGGGTGCCGTAAGAAGGTTGCGCCATGCGGCGACGGGTACCTCCCGCTCGGCGGAGGCGGGGATCCAGTCGGGGAACACCTTGCGCAGGTGCTTGATCGACATGCCCGACGCCGCCGTCGCGCCCCATTCGTGGAGCCGTTCGCAGACCCGGCTCCAGTCGAAGCCGGGCCGGGACACCAGCCAGTGCATGTCCACCGACCACTTCATCCGCCGATCGAAGTAGTGGGTGAAGTGATGCAGCAGCAGATGAGCGACCAGATCGTGATCGTCCATCCGCAGGATCTCGCGGCCGGAGACGGTCAGCGGTTGGGCCCGCTCGAACAGCCCCTCGGGGGCGATGCGGAAACGGCCGGTCTGGGCCAGGTTCCAGTGGATCTCGAAATCGACCTGGGGCGGCCCGGGGTGGGGCAGCGGCAGGTGATGGCTGCTGCGCAGGTAGTGGTCCCGCTGACCCTGGGGCAGGTCGCCCCAGCCGGCCCCGGCCAGGGCGTCCAGGCAGGCGTGGAGATCCTCGTGGCGGATCAACAGGTCCACATCGTCGAGGGTCCGTTCGTCGAAGCTGCCGTAGGCCCGGTGCAGCAGGTCCAGCCCCTTGAGCGCCAGGGGCACCACACCCGCCGCGAGCAGCGCGTCCAGGCCGGCCTCGGTACGGTCCAGCAGCACCAGATTGTCGATCCGGGTCTTGTGGCGCCAGGCGGCCAGGGTCTCGGCCACCTCGGCGGGGCAGGCCGCCAGGCGCCCGGACTCGGCCAATCGGGCGTGGACGTAGGGAAAAACGTCGCACTCCCGGGCCAGCCGCAGAAACGCCGACGCATCGGGCGCGCGTTCCCCGATCAGGCGGTCGAAGTGCTCCCAGCGGCCCTGGAGCACGGCCAGGAGCAACTGAGACTCGTGGTGGTCGCTCATCCAGCGCATGGTAGCGAAACCGGGCTCCCGGCGCCGTTGACCCGGTCGCGGCGAACCACTAACGTGGGCCGCCGATGAGTGCCCTCACAGACCGTCTCAAGGTCACCCTGGTCCCTGCCCTGGGATACCGGTTCATCCGGCTGCTCCACCGGACCATGCGGGTCGAGTCGCTCAACCGGGAGGCGATGGAGCGGGCCGTGGAGGCCTCGGGCGGGCACTACCTGATCGCTTTCTGGCACGCTCGCTTCCTGTTGATGCCCTACGCCTGCCGGACGACCCGGCTGGTGGCCCTGCTCAGCCGCCACACCGATGCCGAGATTCTGGCGGGGGTGCTGGGGCGCTTCGGCTACAGCATCGCCCGGGGGTCTTCGACCCGCGGCGGGGTTTCGGGCATCAAGGCGATCCTGCGCAAGGTCAAGGAGGGCTACGACGTGGGCATCGCCCCCGACGGGCCCAAGGGGCCCCGCCGCCGGGCCAAGATCGGCACCATCGCCATCGCCCGCATGGCCGGCCTGCCGATCGTGCCGGTCAGCTATTCGGCCAGCCGCGCCCGGCGTCTGCGCAACTGGGACCAGACCTTCATTCCCAAGCTTTTCTCCCGGGGGGTGATCGTCTACGGCGACCCGATTCACGTGCCCCGCAACGCCGATGACGAGGAGCAGGAGCGCCTGCGGCTGCAGCTCGAGCAGGAACTCGACCGCCTGACCGACCAGGCGGACCGGCATGTCGGGTTCGAGATCGAGTCCGCCCGGCCGCCGGTGGAGGCCGCCTGATGGCCAAACCGCTCAAGATCATGATCTCCGCCGGGGAGGCCTCGGGGGACCGTCTGGGCGCCGGGCTGGCCCGCTCGCTCCGCGCCCAGCATCCCGACATCGAGCTGATCGGGATGGGCGGCGAGGAGATGGAGGCCGCCGGGGTCAAGATCGTCCAGCAGGCCTCGGAGGTCGCCGTGGTCGGCATCACCGAGGTGCTGGCCCATCTGCCCGCGATCCGGCGGGCGATGGGGCGGCTCGAGGACATCCTCAAGCGCGAGAAGCCCGATCTGCTGGTGCCCGTCGACTTTCCCGACTTCAACCTGCGCCTGACCGCCCGGGCCCACGACGCCGGCGTGCCGGTGGTCTACTTCGTCAGCCCCCAGATCTGGGCCTGGCGGCGATCCCGGGTCAAGTTGATGCGCCGCCTGGTCAAGCGGGTGCTGGTGCTGTTCCCCTTCGAGAGCGCCTTCTACGAGTCCGAGGGGGTCCCGGTAACCTTCGTCGGCCACCCCGGAGTCGAGCGTTTGACCGAGACTCCCGAGCGGGCGCCGCTGATCCAGGGGGCCGGACTCGACCCGGAGCGCCCGGTGGTGGCGCTGCTGCCCGGCAGCCGGGTCGGCGAGGTGGACCGGCTGCTGGAGCCGATGCTGGGCGCGGCCCGGATCGTCCAGCAGCGCCGGCCGGAAACCCAGTTCCTGCTGCAGCGGGCCAATACGCTGCCGGCGGATTTCCTCGATGCCCGGGTCGCCGCCGCGGGGCTGAGCGATGTGGTGATCCACACCGGCCGCTATCCGGAGATCCTGACCGCCTGTGACGCCGGCGCCGTGGCGTCGGGAACGGCCAGTCTGGAGTCCGCCCTGGCGGGCCTGCCGATGGTGGTGGTCTACCGGATGAAGGCGACCTCCTACTTCATCGCCCGCATGCTGGTGAAGCTGCCCCATATCGCCATGCCCAACCTGATTGCCGAGCGCCGGGTGGTGCCCGAGCTGATCCAGGGGGAGTGCACCCCCGAGGCCATCGCCAGGGAGTTGACCGGCTATCTCGAGGATCCCGCCCGGATCGCCCGCGTGCGCGAGGAACTGGCCGAGGTGCGCCGCCGCCTGGGGGATTCCGGGGCCTTCGAGCGCGCCGCTGCCGCGGTCCTCGGCGAGGCGTAAGCTATAGCAATCGTTGACGTTCCGGGGCGGTTGTGCTCCAATGCCCGCTTCCGCTTCCACCCCCGGTGAGCCCAGATGAAACCCAGCATCCGATCCATGACCGGTTTCGGTCAGGGGACTGCCGAACAGAACGGCCTGCGGGTCAGCGTCGAGATGAAGACGGTCAACAACCGCTTCGCCGACGTGCGTCTGCGGTTGCCCTCGGAGGTCGCGGGCAGCGAAGCCGCCCTGCGCCGCCTGATTCAGGGGCGGGTGCGCCGTGGGCGCATCGAGGCCAGTTTCACCATCGAGCGCCCCAGCCAGGAGGCCCGGGTCGAGTTGAACGAGGCGCTGGTGCGCGGTGTCGGCGAGGCCGCCGGCCGTCTGCGGGACGAACTGGGGGTTCAGGGAGAGCTGGATCTCTCGACGGTGCTGGGCCTTCCGGGCATCCTCGAGATCTGCAGCGGCGACGAGGAAGATGCCGCCGGACCGCTGGCCGAGCAGGCGCTCAAGGCCGCTCTCGACGCCCTGGATGCCGACCGGCTGCGAGAAGGGGAAGCGCTGCGTAGCGACCTGCTCGACCGGGCGGGCCGCATGCGGGAGCTGGCGGAGGCGGCCGGCCGCCGGGCCGCGGAGTTGCCCGCGGGGATCCGCACCAAGCTGGCCGCCCGTCTG
>CAZBZH010000036.1:0-15468 GCA_964496265.1 uncultured Acidobacteriota bacterium
ACGCCCGCTTCGCCAAGCTGCCGGCGCCGCGCAAGGAGCCGGTGAACTGGAGCGAATGGCTCGAGAGCCTGCGGCAGATCTATCCGTTCCGCCTCGACGGCGACCCGCCGCCGGGCAGTTCCGAGTTCGACCCCTCCCAGCTGCAGCAGGTGGTGATCAACCTGCTGAAGAACGCCGAGGAGGCCACCGAGGGGGAGGACCCGCCGCTGATGCGCATCCGCTCGATGCCCGACGGCCGCACCCGGGTCGAGGTCCTCGACCGGGGCCGGGGCATGAACGAGGAGGTGATGCAGAAGGCGCTGCTCCCCTTCTACTCGACCAAGAAGTCGGGTACCGGGGTCGGGCTGCCCCTCTGCCGGGAGATCGTCGAGGCCCACGGGGGTTTCCTGCGCATCGAGAACCGGGAGGGCGGAGGCACCACCGTCTCCTTCTGGCTGCCCTGATCCGCCTTGCGGACCGCCGACCGCCGCCCCGGGCCTGCCCCAAATCCCGATCTGAGCTACACTTGGCGCGGATTCACAGGCGCGCCAGAGACGTTTCGGAACATTCGACGCCGGCCGCCGGGAGGCCATCATGCTGAACTCGGCTCTGCACGAGCTGATCACCCCCAAGTTCTTCGTGCTCTACGCGTACATCGCGTCGGTGATGTTCATTCACTTCCGCAGCAAGGTGCGCCTGCGCTTCGGCCGGCAGCTCCTGGAGCACTCGGGGTTCATGGCCCCATTCAACTCGCTGATGTACCTGTTCTCGGCGGTGCCGACCTCGCCGGTCCTCGACGTCAACGACTTCCCCGAACTCTCCCCGCTGCGCGACAACTGGAAGACCATCCGGGACGAGGCGGCGGTGCTGCTCGATGCCGACAAGATCGAGGCCTCGCACCGCCACGACGATCTGGTCTTCATGGCCTTCTACAAGCGCGGCTGGAAGCGGTTCCACCTGAAATGGTACGGCGACTTCCTGCCCTCGGCGAAGCAGCTCTGTCCCAAGACCGTGGCGCTGGTCGAGTCGATTCCCAACATCAACTCGGCGGCCTTCACCCTGCTGCCTCCCGGCGCGGAGCTGGGCAAGCACCGGGATCCCTTCGCCGGGTCCCTGCGCTACCACCTGGGGCTGATCACCCCCAACGACGACGAGTGCTGCATCTGGATCGACGGCGAGCCCCACTCCTGGCGCGACGGCAAGGACGTGGTGTTTGACGAGACCATGGTTCACTGGGCCAAGAACCACACCGACAAGACCCGGGTGATCCTGTTCTGCGACGTGACCCGCCCGGTTCACACGCCGATCATGCGCGGCCTGAACAAGCTGATGATGAAGACGGTGGTCAAGGCCACCTCGAGCAAGAACGACGATACCGAGAAGACCGGCTTGCTCAACAACCTCACCGCCTACGTCTACAAGTACAAGATGTTCCTGCAGCGGGTGAAGGAGGCCAACCGGCCGCTGTACTACACCCTGAAGTACGCCTTCATCCTCGGCCTCGTGTGGCTGATCTTCCTGCGCAACATCGACTTCGTCTAGGCAGCCCCGGGCGGCCCGGGGTCCCTCCGGCGGGAAAGTCCGCTTCGACGTGACTTTCCGCCGGCGATCTGGTCTATCCTTTGGGAGGCACGGAACTCCCCGGCACGTCTTCTGGCACCCTCTGCCGCTTAGATCGCGGGATCGGTGCGGGCGGCCGCGCGGGATTTCCCCGAAAAAACGTGGTTTCGTCACGGCGCGCGCCGCCGTCTGAGGAGTGGAAAATGTCTTCTCTACTTGAATCGATCATGGGACAGCTCGGCGGCGACGCCATGAAGCAGATCAGCGGACAGCTCGGAACCGACGAGTCCTCGGCGGGCAACGCCACCTCGGCGGCGGTGACCGCCCTGCTCGGCGCCCTGAGCAAGAACACGCAACAACCCGGTGGCGCCGAGGCGCTGGCCAACGCGCTGCAGCGGGATCATGACGGCAGCATGCTGGACAACCTGGGCAGCCTGCTGGGCGGGGGCGGCGCGCCTCAGTCCAAGGCGTCCGACGGCGCCGGCATCCTGCGCCACGTCCTCGGCGGACGCCAGCAGGCAGTCGAGCGCGGCATCGGCGGCGCGACGGGCATCGACAGCGGCAAGATCGGCGGGCTTCTGGCCAGCCTGGCGCCGGTGGTGATGGGCGCCCTGGGCAAGCAGCAGCGCCAGCAGGGTCTGGACGCCGGCTCCCTGGCCGGTATGCTGGGCCAGGAGCGGCAGACCCTGGAGAACGCTCAGCCCAAGGCGATGGGCGCGCTCTCTTCCCTGCTCGACCAGGACGGCGACGGCGATGTCGACCTGGGCGATCTGGTCAAGGGTTCCGGCATGCTGGGCAAGCTGTTCGGACGGTAGGTCCGAAGGCAGGCACAGCCGCTTTCAATCGTTCGCAAACCAAGGATGGAGTGACTCATGGGTTTGTTCGATTTCGTGAAGGACGCCGGGGAGAGAATCTTCGGCAAGGATGAAGAGAAGGAAAAGGCCGAGCAGGCGGCAGCCGAGGCCAAGGAGCGCGCGGCGGAAGACGCCAAGAGCCGTTCGCTGACCCGCATGCTGGGCAGCATGGGCTTCCTCGAGGATGCCCGGGTGGTCTTCGATGACGGCAAGGCCACGATCCACGGCACCGCGTCCAGCCAGGCCGACCGCGAGAAGTCGGTGCTGGTGGTCGGCAACACCCAGGGCGTGGCCCAGGTCGACGACCAGATCAAGGTCGAGAAGCCGGAGCCGGAAGCCAAGATGTACACCGTGCAGTCGGGTGACTCGCTGTCGAAGATCTCCAAGGAGTTCTACGGCGACGCGATGAAGTACAACGTGATCTTCGAGGCCAACACCCCGATGCTCAAGGACCCCAACAAGATCTACCCGGGTCAGGTCCTGCGCATCCCGCCCCTCGACTAGGCTCCCCTCGGCGAGCTCAGGGCGTGCGGGGCAGGCCCCTCGAAAACTAGCCCACTCGATACGCGAATCGCTGCAGCGGCGCCGGTACCCGGCGCCGCTTTTCTTTTGCGGCCCCTTCCTGCGCAGAGTGCCCACGCAGACGGACACCCGGTCTCCCCGATGGGACGCTCGGCACCGGAGCGGCTCGCGAACCGCCCGGAAAGCGGCAGGTCCCGCTCCGGCCCGGGGATTGCTTCTACTGCAACCGGGAGCGCCCGCACGGCGTCTATGCTGTGAGGGGCCCGGCGCGGATGCCGGGCTCGATCGGCGCTCCGGGGGGTATCCAATGCAACGCTTTCTTCTCGTCATGCTCGTCGCCCTCTGCTGCGCGACCCTGCTGGCCGCCGACGATCGGCCATTCCCCGAGGTGCTCGAATCCCTGGAAGCCTCGGACTGGGATCAGGCGGCAACCCGGCTGGCCGCGGTGCCCGCCGGCAAACGAAACGCCGACTACGCGATCCTCGAGGCCCGGCTGCAGCTCGGCAAGCGCAAGCCGGCCAACGCGGCCAAGATCCTCGAGGCCGCGGTCAAGAAGTGGCCCCGTTCCGCCGACCTGCACAACTGGCTGGGCAACGCCTACTTCCAGCAATCCAATGACGCCGGGATGATGAAGAAGCTGTCCCTGGCCAAGAAGATGAAGAAGTCCTGGCTCCAGGCGGTGACCGTGGACAAGAACCACCTCGACGCCCGCAGCAGCCTGATCGGGTTCTATGTCCAGGCGCCGGGCATCGCCGGCGGCTCGTTCAAGGAGGCGCGCAAACACGCCGCGGAGTTGCGCAAGATCGATCCCCGCCGGGGCACCCGCCGCATGGCCTGGGTCGAAATGCAGGACGACAAGCCGGAGAAGGCGCTCTCCCTCTGGCGCGAGTACGTGACCAGCCACCCGGATGATCTGGACGCCCAGGTCCAGCTCGGCCTGCTCTACCAGCAACAGAAGGACTGGAACAAGGCCTTCGCCACCTTCGAGCAGGTCCTGGCCCGGGAGGCCGGCCACCCCTCGGCGCTCTATCAGTTCGGGCGCACGGCGGTCTTCGCCGAGGCCCGGATGGCCGAGGGCGCCGCCAAGCTCGAGGCCTACCTGGAGATCGAGGAGCTGGCAGAGGGACAACCATCCAGGGCCTGGGCCTGGCACCGGCTGGGACTGATCCAGGAGAAGCTCGGCGACCGGGCCGCGGCGAAGCGTTCCCAGCGGAAGGCGCTGGAACTGGACGCCGAGCACGAGGCGGCGAAGAAGGCGCTGAAGGGTCTCTAGCGCCGGACGGTCCGGACCTACCCGGTGGGTTTTGCCCGCCGGGTCGAAGCGCTCCTGCCGAGACGATCTCGTCTTTCCGATGACGAGATCGTGATTCCCGTTGAACCCGTTCCGTTCCTTGCACTTGGAACCGGTGATTCTCCGCGCCTCCCGACTGGCACGAAAGCTGCCATTGAAAGGAGCCCTGGAGGAAACCGTGAGAACGACGACCCTTCTGTTGATGCTCGGAACCCTGGTCCTCGCCAGCGCCGGATGCGGTGGCGGAGGAGGTGGTGGCGGCGGCTCCACCGGCGGCGTGATGCCTCCGGCCGGCGGCTCGGCCAGCTTCCTCGAAGTGCAGACCCAGATCTTCGACGTGAGCTGCGCCCAGTCCGGCTGCCACGTCGGCGCCGGCGCGCCGTTCGGCCTCGATCTGTCCTCGGGACTGAGCTACGGCAACACCGTCGGTGTGGCCAGCGCCGAGATCGCGACGTTCAACCGGGTCACTCCGGGCAACGCCACCGATTCCTACCTCTACATGAAGGTGGTGGACGATCCGCGGATCATGGGTGACCCGATGCCCTTCGGGAACCCGCTGGACCAGGCCCGGATCGACCTGCTGCGCGAATGGATCGAGGACGGCGCCAACCCCTAGGGTTAGCGGCGCGAGTGGCGGCGATCCGGTAACGTAGTGCCATGCGTTACCACAAGACCCTGACCGTTGCCGCGGCAGCCCTGCTGCTGTCCGTCTCCCTGACCGTGACCGACGAGGCCCCGGCCGTGCCCGAGGGGGCCGTCGAGCACGCCGGACACCACTACAAGCTGTTCGACGACGTGGAAGACCTGTCCTGGAACCGGGGCAAGGCTCACTGCGCCGAGATGGGCGGACACCTGGCGGTGGTGACCAGCAGCGAGGAGGCGGCGTTCGTCGCCACCCTGTGCGACGGCGCCTACGCGTTCCTCGGCGCGTCCGACGATGCCGAGGAAGGGACCTGGGTCTGGGTCGACGGCACGCCCTGGGAGTTCACCTGGTGGATGGACGGGCAGCCCAACAACTACGGCGGCGTCGAGGACTACCTGGCGACCTACAAGAAGGGGCGCTGGGTCGATGTCGAGGCTTCGGGAGAGGACTTCTGGATGCCGACCGGTTACGTCTGCGAGTGGGACTACTAGGGCGCCCCGGACGGCACCTTAGATCAACGGGTCGGCGCCGCACTCGCCGGGCTTCTTGCCGCACTCGCACATCGGCTTGCCGAACTCGTCGCTCATGTTGGCCAGGCCGCCGCAGGACCCCTGAATCCGCCGGTTGCTGAAGATCACGCCCACCGCCATGGCAGTGATGGTCAGGGCGAAGGCCGCGATGGTGATCAGGAAGATCTTCATGGTCCGCTCCAAGCGTCGAACGCCGGGGTGGTGCGCTCTTCGAAGGTGTCCGTGCCGTCCTCGGCCCTCACCAGCATGAGCGCCGCGATACCCCGTTCCTCGGCTACAGTGTAGCCCTCCTGCTCGCCGAGGACCATCAGCGCCGTGGCCCAGCCGTCGGCGGCGGTGCAGTCCTCCCCCAGAACGGTCACCGAGGCCAGCCGATGCCGGATCGGGGCCCCGCTGCGCGGGTCGATGGTGTGGGAATAGCGCACCCCATCGGCCTCGAAGTAGTTCCGGTAGTCCCCCGAGGTCGCCACGGCGACATCCTCGAGTTCCAGGATCCGCTGGGCGGTGCGGTCGCCCGTCGTGGGACGTTCGACGGCGATGCGCCAGGGCTCGCCGTCGGCCTTGCGGCCCCGGGCCCGCATCTCCCCGCCGATATCGACCAGGTAGGCGCTGTAGCCCCGCTGATCCAGCAGAGCCGCGACCCGGTCGACGCCGAAGCCCTTGGCAATCCCGGACAGATCCACGTAGACCCCGGGGCGCTCCTTGCGCAGGGAGCTCGCCCCGTCAGTCTCCAGCAGGTCGGCTCCTACGTCGGCCCGCGCCCCCTCGAGTTCGGCGGCATCGGGTACCCGCTGAGGCCGGGCCTCGGGGCCGAAGCTCCAGAGGTTGACCAGCGGACCGACGGTGACGTCGAAGGCCCCCTGGGTCGCCACCCCGATCTCGAGAGCCCGGGCCACGACGAAGGCGGTGTCCGCCGAGACCGGGAAGGGGTCGGTGGAGTCCGCCCCGTTGAAGCGGGAGAGCTCCGACTCGGGGTCGTAGGTCGACATCTGCCGGTTGACCTGGACCAACACCTCATCGATCGCCGCCTGTAGCTCGGCGGCATCGGTCGTGCCCGATCCGGCGGCCTCGGCCAGCTTGACCGAGTAGTAGGTGCCCATGGTCTGGCCGGTGATCTGTACCGGCTCGTCGACCGGGGCCGGCAGCTCGGTGGCCGGCCCGGCGCAGGCGGTCCAAAGAAAAACGGCGACCGTCCCCAGGACGGCCGCCGCTTGAATGCGCGAGTTGATTCGTTTCAACGACAGGCTCCGGGTTAGCCGCCGAAGTCGTCGTAGGCGACGTTCTCGGGCTCGACACCCAGGTCGTCGAGCAGCTTGAACACCGCGGCGTTCATCATCGGGGGCCCACAGATGTAGTACTCGATATCTTCGGGCGCCTCGTGCTCCTTCAGGTAGTTGTCGTAGAGCACCTGGTGGATGAAGCCGACGTACCCGGTCCAGTTGTCCTCGGGCAGCGGCTCGCTGAGCGCGATGTGGAACTTGAAGTTGGGGAACTCTTCCTCGATCTTGCGGAAGTGCTCGATGTAGAAGAGTTCACGCAGCGAACGACCGCCGTACCAGTAGGACACCTTGCGGCCGGTCTTCAGGTTCTTGAACAGCTCGAAGATGTGACTGCGCAGCGGGGCCATGCCGGCGCCGCCGCCGATGTAGACCATCTCGGCCTGGCTGTCCTTGATGAAGAACTCGCCGTAAGGACCGGAGATGGTGACCTTGTCACCCGGCTTGAGGTTGAAGATGTACGAGGACATCTTGCCCGGCGGCACGTCGGGCATCCGCGGCGGCGGCGAGGCCACGCGGACGTTGAGCATGATGATGCCCTTCTCACCCGGGTAGTTGGCCATCGAGTAGGCGCGAACGACCTCTTCGTCGACCTTGGACACGTACTGCCAGACGTTGTACTTGTCCCAGTCTTCGCGGTACTCCTCCTCGATGTCGAAGTCCTTGTAGTTGACCACGTGGGGCGGGCACTCGATCTGGATGTAGCCGCCGGCCTTGAAGTCGACGTCCTCACCCTCGGGCAGCTCCAGCACCAACTCCTTGATGAAGGTCGCCACGTTCTCGTTGGAGCGAACGGTGCACTCCCACTTCTTGGTCTCGAGCGCCTCGTCGGGCACCTCGACCTTCATGTCCTGCTTGACCGCGACCTGGCAGGACAGGCGACAACCCTCGCGGGCTTCACGTTTGGTGATGTGGGACAACTCGGTGGGGAGAATGTCGCCGCCACCGTCGGTCACCTTGACCAGGCACTGGGCGCAGGTGCCGCCGCCGCCGCAGGCCGAGGAGACGAAGATGCCCTGATCGGCCAGGGCGCCGAGGAGCTTGCCCCCGGGGTTGACCGTGATCGTCTTCTGGTCGTTGACCAGGATGCTGACCTCGCCGCTGGCCACCAGCTTGCTGCGGGCAGCCAGGATCACCCCGACCAGGGCCAGGACGACGACGGTGAACATCGATACGCCGAGAATAATTTCCATGCGCAGGTGCTCCGGTACGCGTTATCTAGAGCTGGATGCCGCCGAAGGACATGAAGGCCAGGGCCATCAGTCCGACGACGATGAACGTGATGCCCAGGCCGCGCAGACCCGGGGGCACATCGGAGTACTTCATCTTTTCGCGAATCGCGGCCAGCGCCATGATCGCCAGCGCCCAGCCGACCCCCGAGCCGAAGCCGAACATCGCGCTCTCGGGCAGGTTGTAGGAACGCTCGACCATCAGCAGCGACCCGCCGAGGATCGCGCAGTTCACGGTGATCAGCGGCAGGAAGATGCCCAGCGCGTTGTACAGCGGCGGGAAGAAGCGGTCGAGGGTCATCTCGAGGATCTGCACCATCGCCGCGATCACGCCGATGTAGCTGATCAATCCGAGGAAGGTCAGATCGACGTCGGCCAGCTGCGGGCTGATCCAGGCGAGCGCGCCCTCCTGCAGCAGCAGCGAGTAGATCAGGTTGTTGGCCGGGATCGTGATCGACTGGATCACGATGACCGCGATGCCGAGACCGATGGCGGTCTTCACGTTCTTCGACACGGCCAGGAAGGTGCACATGCCGAGGAAGAAGGCCAGGGCGAGGTTCTCGACGAACACCGCCTTCATGAACAGGCTGAGATAGTGTTCGAGCATCAGTTGCTTTCCTCCACCTGTTCCGGCTTCCAGCTACGCAGCGCCCAGATGAAGAAGCCGATGATGAAGAAGGCGCTGGGCGAGAGCAGCATCATGTTGTTGGGCAGGTACCAGCCGCCGTCGCTCTGGGTCTTGAAGATCTCGAGGCCGGCCAGCTTGCCCGAGCCGAACAGCTCGCGGACGAAGCCGACGACCAGCAGGATCAGGCTGTAACCCAGTCCGTTGCCGATGCCGTCGAGGAAGCTCATCGCCGGGGCGTTCTTCATGGCGAAGGCCTCGGCGCGGCCCATCACGATGCAGTTGGTGATGATCAGGCCGACGAACACCGAGAGCTGCTTGCTGATCTCGAAGGCGTAGGCCTGCAGCACCTGGTCGACGATGATCACCAGCGACGCGATGATCGTCATCTGCACGATGATGCGGATGCTGCTGGGGATCTGGTTGCGGATCAGGCTGACCGAGGTGTTGGACAGGGCGATGACGAAGATCACCGCGATGCACATCACCAGGGTCGGCTTGAGCGAGGTGGTCACCGCCAGCGCCGAGCAGATCCCGAGCACCTGCAGGGCGATCGGGTTCTCGTTGAACAGCGGATTGAGCAGGACGTCCTTGGGCTTATCAGCCATTTTGCAGGGCTCCTGTGCGGAAGTTCTCGAGGAAGGGCCCGAACCCGTTGTCGCCGAGCCAGTACTGCAAGGTGTTGCCGACGCCGCGGGCGGTAATCGTCGCCCCGGTCAATCCGTCGACCTTGTGCTGGGGGTTGCTGGTGTTGGCCGTGACCTGGCCCTTGATCACCTCGATGGCCAGGCTGCCCGAGGTGTCGAAGAGCTGCTTGCCGGGCCACAGCGCCTTCCACTTCGGGTTGTCGACCTCACCGCCGAGACCCGGAGTTTCCTTGTGCTCATAGAAGGTCAGGCCGTTGACGGTCTGGATGTCGTCGTCGACGGCGATGAAGCCGTAGAGCGTCGACCACAGGCCCTTGCCGTAGATCGGCAGCACGAACTGGTCGATCTCACCGGCGTCGTCCTTGACCACGTAGATGAAGGCGTACTTCTCGCGGCGCTTGATGCCCGCCTTGTCGTCGTCGCCGTCGATCTCGATGGAGAGCGCCGGGTCGGCCGCCGCCTTGCGCTGGTCGTAGGTCTCCGGGTCGATCGACCCGTCCTCGACGAAGGTGCCGGTTTCGAGGTCGACGAGTTTGGACTCGATGTTGCCGAATTGTTCGTTGACCGGCTTGTTCTCGTCGTAGGTGCCGGCGGCGAGCAGGATGTTCTTCTGCTTTTCCGCCTGCCGGTTCTCGACCTGCTGAGCCCGCAGTCCGACTGCGAGGCCCGAGACGATCACCGAACAGACGACGCAGAGGACGCCCGCCACGAGGATGGTATGCCCGACGGTATCACGCGCCATAACGAGCCAACCTTCTCTTGATGTTGGACTGAACGACGAAATAGTCGATCAGCGGAGCGAACACGTTTCCGAACAGGATCGCCAGCATGATCCCTTCGGGATATGCCGGGTTGATCACGCGAATCAGGATGGTCATGGCACCGATCAGCGCGCCGTAGACCCATTTGCCCGGGTTGGTCATCGCCGCCGACACCGGGTCGGTGGCCATGAAGACCGTGCCGAAGGCGAAGCCGCCGATCACCAGGTGCCACAGCGGCGAGATGGCGAACATGGCGTTGGTCTCGGAACCGGCCCAGTTGAGCAGGAAGGCGAAGCCGGCGGCGCCGGCGACGCAGCCCGCCATGATGCGCCAGGAACCGACCCCGGTGGCGATCAGGATCGCCGCGCCGATGATGCAGGCCAGGGTCGAGGTCTCACCCATCGAACCCTGAATGGTGCCGAGGAAGGCGTTCTGCATGCTGCCGACGGTGGCGACCATGTCCTGGACCACCTGGCCCGGGGCGGCGATCGCCGCGGCGCCCAGCGGCGTGGCGCCACTGAAGCCGTCGACGGCGGTCCAGACCGTGTCGCCGACGATCTGGTTCGAGTAGGCGAAGTAGAGGAACGCGCGGGCGGTCAGCGCCGGGTTGAGGAAGTTGCGGCCGGTGCCGCCGAAGATCTCCTTACCCACCACGACGCCGAAGCTGATGCCGATCGCCACCTGCCACAGCGGAATCGTCGGCGGCAGCGTCAGCGGGAACAACATGCCCGTGACCAGGAAGCCCTCGTTGATCTCGTGACCGCGGACGATCGAGAACAGCGCCTCCCAGGCGCCGCCCACCGCCATGCAGACGATGTAGACCGGCAGGAAGAACAGGGCGCCGTGGAGTAGGCAGGCCAGGAAGTTCCCCGGGTCATACCCGATGCCGATGCCGTCGAGCACCGCGCCGCGCCAACCCGCCTGGGAGTCGACGCCGAGGTTCTCCATCGCGATGTTGGCCTGGAGGCCGGTGTTGTACATCGCCATGAAGATGCAGGGAATCAGCGCCACGATGACCATCGACATCATGCGCTTGAGATCCAGCGCGTCGCGGACGTGGGCCGAGGTCTTGGTCACGCTCTTGGGAGAGAACAGGAAGGTGTCCTGGGCTTCCCACAGCGGGTAGAGCTTTTCGAGCTTGCCCCCCTTGAGGAACAGCGGCTCCATCTTGTCGAGCTGCTTCTCGAGGAACTTCACGCCTAACCCTCCTTCTCGATCAGGGTCAGGTTGTCCCGCAGCAACGGACCGTACTCGGTCTTGCCGGGACAGACGAAGGTGCACAAGGCGAGATCCTCCTCGTCGAGCTCCAGGGCTCCCAGGGCCTGGGCCTGGTCGGTGTCGTTGACGGTCAGTGCGCGCAACAGGAAGGTCGGCAGGATGTCCAGCGGCATGACCTGCTCATAGCAACCGATGGGAACCATCGCGCGGGGGCTCCCGTTGGTGTTGGTGGTCATCGCGTAGCGGGCCTTGCCGCCGCGCAGAGCCGAAGCAAAGGCCCGCTTGACCGAGAACTTGTCGAAACCGGGTTTCTGCCAGCCGAGGAACTCCTTGAAGTTCCCCTCGCGCAGCACCGAGACCTGGTTGTGATAGCGGCCGAGGAACCCGTGAACGTCGGTGCCGGTGCGGCCGCCGAGGACCGAGCCGGAGATGCGGCGCACGTGATCGTCGGTCAGCTGGTCGGCGGTGAGATCTTCCAGCGAAGCGCCGACGCGGGTGCGGACCAGCCGCGGCTCGCGCACCGAAGGTCCGGCCAGGGAGACCACCCGCTCGTTGTAGAGCTCACCGGTGCGGAACAGCTCGCCGATGGCGACGACGTCCTGGTAGCCGACGGTCCAGACCACCTTGTCGGGACCGACCGGGTCGAGCATGTGGATATGGGTGCCGGCCAGGCCCGCGGGATGGGGCCCCTGGAACTCGGCGAGTTGCACACCCTGGACATCCTTGCCCGGGATGTCGGCGCCCGGCGCGGTGCAGAGGTAGGTCGACTTGGCGCCGAGGCGGGCGATCAGCTTGAGGCCGGTCTGGAACGCCTCCGCCTTGCCGGCCAGCACCACCGCCGGATCGGGAGCCAACGGATGGGTGTCGATGGCGGTGACGAAGATCGCGTGGGGCGTGCTGTCGATCGCCGGGACCCGGCTGAAGGGCCGGGTGCGGAACACCGGCCACATGCCCGACTCGACCAGGTTCTCGCGGATCTGATCGGGAGCGAGGCTCGGAATCTCCGACAGGCTGTACGCCTTGAACGAGACCCGCTCCTCGGCGCCGGAGAGGTCGATGACCACCGACTCGAACTTGCGCTTCTCGCCACGGTTGACCGACGCGACGGTACCGGTGGCCGGCGAGGTGTAGCGCACCCCTTCGGTTTTCTTGTCGGTGAACAACAAGTCACCGGTCTTGACCGTGTCGCCGGGACCGACCGCCATGGTCGGCCGCATGCCGATGTAGTCGTCCGCCACGATAGCGACCCGACGAATCTTGGGACCGTCGGAGATCTCCTGACGGGGCTCGCCGGAGATCGGGACGTTCAACCCTTTGCGGATCTTGTAGACACCCACGCAATGACCTCGATATGGGCACGAATGCCCCGGATACGGCCTGATGAAGGCCGAGTATTCTAGTGAAGCCTGGGTCGAAATGCACCCTCTGCGCCGGATCCCCCGCCCACCCCGGAGGCCACGATCGGAGCCAGGTGGCCGGGCCGGGAATTCCGGCGGCGCCCACCCGTTGTCAAAGCTTGTAAATCGGCTCCCCCGGGCGGTTCTGGAGGCTATCCTGTAGGGTCTCGAAGCGGCGCAAAACGCCACAGAAAAGGCGCACCCAGGCCCTCGGCCCCCCCGGGGACAGGGACAGACGCCGCGCTTGCCCGGTCTCGATGACCTGGTCTCGATGGCCCGGCCCGGGGCGAATCCCGGACCAGGGCGGATAATTAAGGAGTGGACGGCATGTTTCGGATGAATGGACTTCGTATCGCGCTTTTCGGCGCGGTTCTCTTCGGGCTGGCCCTGAACGCCTCGGCCGACTGGCCCGGGTTCCGCGGGCCGGACACCTCCGGCGCCGTGCCCGGGGCCCGGCTGCTCGGCGAGCGCTCGAGCCTCGAGATCGGCTGGAAGGTCCCGATCGGCTCCGGATACTCCTCGCCGGCGGTGGTCGGCAACCGGGTCGTGGTCATGTTCCACGGCGACGAACACGATTTCGTCGGCGCCTTCGACGCGGACAGCGGCGAGGAACTGTGGCGCCACGGCCTGGGCAAGCCCTACGACGGCCATGACGGCTCCCACGACGGGCCGATCGCCACGCCGCTGATCGCCGGCGACCACGTCTTCGGCCTGGGCGGCTGGGGCGAGCTGTTCGCGGTCAAGCTGGCCGACGGCAGCCCCGTCTGGAGCACCCACCTGGCCGACGACCATGGCGGGCAGAAGCCGCACTACGGTTTCTCCACCTCGCCGATCATGGTCGACGGCGTGCTGATCGTGGAGATCGGCGCCGAGGACAAGGCGATCGCCGGCTTCAACCCCAAGACCGGCGAGATGATGTGGAGCACCGGTAGCGGCAAGGTCGAGTACCAGTCGCCGATCGCCTCGGTGATCGACGGCAAACCGATGGTGGTCGCGGTCTCCAGCACCCACATCTACGGCCTCGAGGCTCAGAGCGGCAAGACGCTGTGGTCCCACGAGCACGGGGGCGACGAGCGGGCCATGGGCGGCGCGTCGATGGTACCGGTTCCCGCCGGGGACGGACGGCTGTTCCTGATGAACAAGCAGGATTCGTCGGCGATGGTCCAGGTCAAGGCGGACAAGGAGCTGGACTATAAGGTCGACGAACTGTGGAGCAGCAACGCGCTCAAGAGCAGCTACGTGACGCCGGTCTACCACGACGGCCACCTCTACGGAATCTCGGGCCGGGTGCTGACCTGCATCGATGCCGAAAACGGCGAGCGCAAGTGGCGCTCCCGGGAGCCGGGAGACGGCTTCATCACGGTGATCGGCGACCAGCTGGTGGTGATGACCAAACCGGGCACCCTGCACGTGGCCAAGGCCTCGCCCGAGGGCTACCAGGAACTCGCCTCGGTCCGCCTGTTCCCCGAGGACGAGCACTCCTGGTCCGAGACCGCCTTCTCGGGCAAGCACCTCTACGCCCGCAGCATGGGTGAGTTGGCCCGCATCGACGTGGCCGCCGCCGCCACCGCCGCGGTCATCGAGAACGAATACGCCTGGCTCGGCCAGACCGAGTTCGGCGCCTTCCTGCAGGAGGTACAGAAGGCCGGCGACAAGCAGGCGGTGGTCGACGCCTTCATGGCCAAGCAGAGCTCGTTCCCCATCATCGAGGGCCCGGACCTGGCGCACTTCGTGTTCCAGGGGGACGCCGAAGATGTCGGGTTCGTCAGCGACCTGATCGGTTTCCGCCGCGAGGACCCGATGGTCAAGGTCGACGGCACCGACCTGTTCTTCTACTCGGCGCGGCTCGAACCCAACGCCGCGGTCTCCTACGGTTTCATCGAGGCCTACGCCGACCAGGCCGGTCCCGACCCGCGCAACGAGCACACCTCCAACGGCGGCCTGTTCGGCGACGTCTCCCGGCTGACCATGCCCGCCTGGGATGCGCCGGCTCACATCGCCGAGGCCCCCGCCGACCGGCAGGGCACCCTGGAGAGCGTCACCTGGGAGCGCACGGTGACCCGGCAGGTCGACGGCGAGGAGAAGGAAGAGCAGCAGACCCGCGAGGTCAAGGTCTACCTGCCGGCCGGTTTTGACGCCGGCGCGAGCAAGCGCTACCCGACCCTCTACTACGCCAACGGTGAAGCGGCCCTGGAAACGGGCATGATGAAGAACACCCTGGACAACCTGATCGGCGACTCGATGGAGCCGGCGATCGTCGTGTTCGTCCTGCCCGCCGAGGCGGGTGGCCGTCCCGACCCGCCCCAGGCGCTGCTCGAGATGCTGACCAAGGAGATCGTCCCCCTGGTCGACGAGAAGTTCCCGACCGTGGCCCGGGCGGCCCATCGGGGAATCGCCGGGGTCTCCGGCGGCGGGACCGCGGCGCTGCTGGCGGGGATCAACCATCCCGACGTCTTCGGGCGGGTCGGCAGCCAGTCGGCGCAGCTGTTCAGCGTGCCGATCTGGGACATGCTGAAGACCGCCGAGGAACAGCCGATGCTGGTCTACATGAACTGGGGCCGCTACGACCTGCGCTCGCCCCACGAGGCGTGGGACATGGGCGCCAACAACGCCCGGGCCTGGGACGCCATGCGTGAGAAGGGCTACAGCCCGGCAGGTGGCGAGGTCCCCGAGGGCTTCGGCTGGGAGATCTGGAGCGGACGCACCGATGACATGCTCCAGGCGTTGTTCCCGATGATGTAGCCCGCTGCAGGCATCGCCTGCGACTGCGACGACCGATACGAAGACGCCGCCCGGCAACGGGCGGCGTTTTTCTTGGGCGGGGCTAGCTCTCCTGCTCGACGCAGATCTGCTCGGCATCGTCGGCGGAGAGCGGCACCTCGAGCAGCCCGCAGCGATGGGGCTTGCCCTCCGGCGCGTTCTTCTCGAAATGGAT
>CAZBZH010000037.1:0-15394 GCA_964496265.1 uncultured Acidobacteriota bacterium
TACACTCTTTCCCTACACGCCGCTGGGGCTGTAGATCGCGGTGTTGACGCCGATCAGCCGGCCGGCGGAGTCCAGCAGCGGCCCACCCGAGTTCCCCGGGTTGATCGCCGCGTCGGTCTGGATCACGTCGCGAATGGTGCGCCCCCGCTCGCGAGACTCCAGCTCACGCCCCAGGGCGCCGACCACCCCGACGGTCAGCGATTGGTCGAGACCGAAGGGGTTGCCGATGGCGAGCACCTTCTGGCCGACGATCAATCCCGAGGAGGAGCCGACCACCAGCGGCTTGAGCCGGTCGCGGGGCGCCTGGATCTTGAGCACCGCGATGTCCTTCTCGGGCGCGGCGCCGATCACCTCGGCCTCCCACTCGGACTGATCGGCCAGGGTCACCAGGAAGCGGCTGCCCCGCTCGATCACGTGATAGTTGGTCACGATGTGGCCGCTGTCGCTCCAGACGAACCCGGTCCCCGAACCCTGGGGGATCTGGGTCACGTTCATCGAGAAGATGTTGCGGCGCACGGCGACGCTGGTGATGTAGACCACCGAGTCCGACGCCTCGCGGAAGATGCGGATCGTGCGGGCCTCCTCTTCGGTCAACCCGTCCATCGCCGATCGCCGCTGCCCCGGAGCCAGATCCACCGCCGGCCGCGCCGAAGGCTGGCCGGAGACCGGCTGGCCGGAGGAGGCGACCGGCTGGGCCTGGATCGGAACGGAGGCGTCGACGGAGCCGGGCTCCGTGCCGCCGAAGGCCCCGAGAGCCTTGCCGGTGAAAATGCCCGCGGCAAATACGACGATCAGAAGGAACAGGTGACGCGCCCGCATCGCTACCTCCCCCGGCGCCGCCTCGACGGCGCCCTGGGCCCTACCCCGGCCGTTCCGCCTACATCACGGACTGCCGGTTGAAAAAAAACGGTCGATCCACGAGATTACCACCGACCGGGCCCTCCCGCCCCGCCACAGGAGCACACCGTGTCCCCGGAACTGCCGTACCAGTGCCTGCGCTCCGAATCGCTCTCGCCGATTCTGCTGATCTGCGAGCACGCCGGCAACGCGCTCCCCGAGGGGGTCGAGCCCGGGCCCGAGGGAACGCGGTTGCTGGACTCCCACTGGGGATGGGACCCCGGCGGCTGGGAGTTGACCCGGGAGCTGTCCCGGGTGCTCGATGCCGGCGCCATCGGCGGCCGCTGGTCCCGACTGTGGACCGACCTCAACCGCCGGGTCGACGATCCGACCCTGGCCCGGGCCATGGCGGGCAAGACGGAGGTCCCCTGGAATCGCGATCTGTGCCCGGAGCGACTGGAGCAACGGATCGCGGCGGTGCACACGCCGTATCACGTCGAGGTCGACCGGCTGGTGTTCCGCCGGGTGGTGCGCGGCGTGCGCCCGTTGGTCTTCTCGATCCACACCTTCACCGACCAGCTCGGCGACGAGGTGCGAGGCTTCGAGATCGGCGTGCTGTTCAACGACCATCCGGAACTGGCCTACCGCCTGGGCCGCGACATCGAGGCCTGCGGCCGAAGCACCCGCTACAACGAGCCCTACTCCGGAATCGAGGAGATGATCTACGCCGCCGAGCGTCACGGACGGCACTACGGGCTGCCCTTCCTCGAACTCGAGGTCAATCAGAAGTGCTTCGAGGATCCGGCCTACGCCGCCGCGCTGGCCGAGGATCTGGCCGGGCCCCTGCGTAGTCTGCTGACGCCTGCCGGAGTCGCCGGCGCCTAACCGCCGCGCCCGCCGGTGGCGGGCACCCTACCGCACGGTCAAGCGTACGAGCCGAAGCTCGCCCTGCGGCTGTTCCCGGGTGTCGGCCCAGGCCACGTAGGCCCCCTCAGCGGTGCGAGCGACACGGGGAAAACCGGCAGGCCGACTGGCGCCGGTCAAACCCAGCACCTGGGACTCTCCGCGAGGGCCTTCCGGCCCGGCACGCCGGGCGCGCACCTCAGCGATGCCTGCGCGGCGCTCGTACCAGATCACCGATGCATCGTCGCCGTCGAGCAGCAGGTCAACCCGCCCCAGGGGGTCGCCCCCGTCGATCCGTATCGGTGGCGCGAAGCTGCGGCCGCCGTCCTCGGAGAAGGCCAACCGGACCTCGGGTTCGCCATCGGCCAGGGTGAACCAGGCGCAGGCGACCCGCTTGCCCGATGCAGACAGTGCCGGTCCGTTGACCGGGCAGCCGGCGATCTTCCAACCGTCGGCGTGGACCACGATCGGTTCCGACCAGCCGTCGGCGTCCCGTCGCACCAGCGAGATATCCCGCAACTCCTCCTCGGTTCGGTCCCGGTAGGCCACAAGCAGCGTGCCGTCATCAAGACGCACCGCGTCGGTCTGGCAACAGTCGCAGACCCGGGGGTCGGCCACCCGCTCTTCGCCGAAACCCGACGGGCCCCAGCTGGTGTGACGCAGCGCCATCGGTCGCTTCGGTTCGGCAACGGTTCCTCGGCCATCGAGCCAGAACAGATCGACGGCACCGTCGCTTCCGGGCACTATCGAGACGAAGCCATGCTCGGACTGGGTGCCATCCCGATGGGGGCGTTGCGGCCGACTCCACAACCCCTCGGAACTCATCGCCGTGAACCAGACGTCGTAGGCGTAGGTGCCCTCCCCCGAGCGGCCCAGCCAGTGCGCGGCCAACGCGCCCTTGTCCAGCAAGACCACCGATGGGAAGTCGGCCCAGTTGACGAACCAGTCGTCCCCCTCCGCAACGTCGAGGATCTCACCGAACTCTCCTTCCTCCAGCCGGGCGAAGCGGAGGTGGGCCCTCCCCTCGGACTCCTCGACCCAGCTGAGCCCGAGCGTTGAACCCCGCGAGGAGAGCACGGGCAACCTGCCCGGCAGCGACGGAGGTGTGACGACCTCGAAGGAGTCGATCCGGCCCGCGGCCCGATGCACACCGCCCTCCGAGGCGCTATCGGAACGCTCCGGCGCACAGGCGGCCAACAGCAGGAAGGACGTGACGGCCACTGCAGGCAACCACCCGACGCGAACAATCCGGCTCATCCGGTGTTGCGCATGCCGGCGGCGACGCCGTTGATCGTCAGCATCAACGCCTCGCGCAGCCGGGGGTCCTCCCCCTCGGCCTGACGCAACCGCCGCAGCAATTCGACCTGCACCAGATTGATCGGGTCGACGTAGGGATTGCGCACGTCGATGGAGCGGCGCAGCACCGGGTTGCCGTCGAGCAGTTCGGCATGCCCGGTGACCTGACAGAGCAGCTCGGCGGTGCGGGCGTGGAGCCCTCGCAGCCGCTCGCCGATCGGCCGTAGCTTCTCGGGCACCAGCCGGTCGTCGTAGCGCGCCGCGATCCCCGGCGCCCCCTTGGCCAACACCATCTCGACCAGGTCGAGGGTCGAGCGGAAGAAGGGCCACCCGGCGTACATCGCCTGCAGCTCCTCCCGTCCCCCGTCCTCGATGGCCTGTTCGAAGGCGGCGCCGATGCCCAGCCAGGCCGGAACCATCAGGCGCATCTGGGTCCAGGCGAAGATCCAGGGAATCGCCCGCAGCGATTCGAGCCCACCCCCGCCGCTCTTGCGACGCGCGGGACGGCTTCCGATGTTGAGGGCGCCCAGATCGTCCACCGGCGTCGCGGTACGGAAGTACTCGATGAACTCGGCGTCGTCGACCCACTCCCGGTAGGAGGCCCGGGAGGTATCGGCGAGCTGCTGCATCCGGGTGCGCCAGGCATCGGGGATCTCCACCGCCGGGTTGAGGCTCGAGCGCAGGGTCGAAGTGGCGTAGAGCTCGAGGGTGCGCAGGGCGATGCCCGGCAGCCCGAACTTGGCCTGGATCATCTCTCCCTGTTCGGTGACCCGCAGCCGGCCCTGGATCGAACCGGGAGGCTGGGCCTGAACCGCCAGATCGATCGGGCCGCCACCGCGGCCGACCGTCCCGCCGCGACCGTGGAACAGGGTCACCTCGATCCCGTGGCGGCGGCTGACCTCGACGATGGTTTCCTGGGCCGAGTAGAGCGCCCAGGCCGCGGCCAGACGGCCCCCGTCCTTCGAGGCATCGGAGTAACCGACCATCACCTCCTGGCGACCATCCGCCCGGTCCCGGTAGGCCTCGACGGAGAACAGCCGATCCAGGGTCTCTCCGCAGGCCCGCAGGTCGGCGACCTTCTCGAACAGCGGCACGGTGCGCAGCGACGGGACGATTCCCGCCTCCTTCTGTAGCAGCTCCACCGCCAGCACGTCCGAGGCGTGGCTGGCCAGGGAGATCACGTAGGCGCCCAGGGACCCGGTGGGCTGCTCGGCGGCGACCTGCAGGGTCTCGATCACGTCCCGGGCCTCGTCGTCCCAGTTCATGTCCCGGGGGAACAGCGGACGGCGGCTCCGGAGCTCTCCCGCCAGAAACTCGATGCGGCGTGCCTCGTCCCACTCGGCGTAGGAGCCGAGCCCCAGCTCCCGGGTCACCGCATCCAGGACCGCGGTGTGCCGCGCGGACTCCTGACGGAGATCCAGCCGCAGGAAGGACAGGCCGAAGCAGGCGACCTGGCGGATCACGTCGGTCAAGCGTCCCTCGGCGATCCGGTCCTCGTCGGTCTCCAGCAGCGAGCGATGACAGAGATGCAGCGCCTCGGCCAGCGGCTCGACGCTCTCGTACCAGGCCGCGTTGCCCGGCTCCCGGCCGTCGAGCTGCGCCTCGATCCGGTCCCGGGTGGCTTCCAACCGCTTGACCACCTCCCGCAGGTAGACCCGGTAGGGCTCCCGCACCCGCCCGACCTGGCGGCGCAGTTCCTCGCTACACTCCCGCATCGAGAGTTCGCTGCGCAGTTCCTTGACCTCCCGGTGGAGCAGGTCGGCGGACATCCAGCGGGCCAGCAGGCAGACCCGCCGGGTGGTGTCGGGGGTCACGTTCGGGTTGCCGTCCCGGTCGCCGCCCATCCAGGAGGCGAAGCGGACCGGCGCGGCGTCGAGGGGCAGGCGCTTCCCGGTGGCCTTGTGCAGCGCCCGGTCCAGGTCCCGCAGGAAGCGGGGTAGGACCTGCCAGATGGTCTGCTCGATGACGACGAAGCCCCAGGTCGCCTCGTCGACCGGGGTCGGCTTGGCGTGGCGCAGCTCGTCGGTCTCCCAGACGGCGTGGATCTCGCGGCAGAGCGCCTCCAGTTGCTCTTCCTGCTCGGGCAGGGTCCGGTCGGGGCGGTCCCGGGCGGCCAGCAGCTCGGCGATGCGCCGGTACTTCTGCATCAGGGTGCGCCGCATCACCTCGGTGGGGTGCGCGGTCAGCACCAGCTCGATGTCGAGAGAGGCCACCGCGTCGACCAGCGCGTCGGCGGAGACACCGGACTCGAGCATGCCGGCAAAGGCCTCGTCGAACGAGGCCCGCTGGGGCGCGGCCTCGGGATCGGCCCGGTAGGCCCGGCGGCGCCGGATGCGATGATGCTGCTCGGCGATGTTGGCCAGGCTGAGGAAGTGGGCGAAGGCCCGGGCGGTGGAGACCGCCTGGTCCACCGGCATCTTCTCGAGCCGGCTGGAGAGAGAGGCGAAGTCCTGCTCACGCCCTCCCCGGGCGCTCTTGGCCAGACGCCTCAGGCTCTCGACGGTTTCCAGCAGTTCGGCGCCGGCCTGCTCCTCGAGGGTTTGCCCCAGGAGCTGCCCGAGCAGCCGGACGTCATCACGAAGGGGTTTGTGCGGATCGTCGGGGGTTTGCATCCATCAAGGATAGACCAACCGACGAGGGAGCATCAGGCCCGGGCTGCCTGCCGCAGGGTCCGCCGGCGCTCGACGTGCTGGCCCACCGCAACCGCCACCATCACCAGGAAGAAGCAGAGGAAAAACCCGACCAGGAAGGCCTGGCTGTAGGCGTCACCCACCGCTAGATAGTGTTCCTGGAAGAACTCCCGTTCGTTCCACTGCAGGCCGTTCCCGATGATCCGTCCGAAGAAGCGCACGATCGAGGTCAGGCAGAAGCCGATGCCGGTCAGGGCCACGGCGAACACGATCCAGAGGCGAGGGCTGCGGGGGGATGCTTTCATGGGGTCTCCTCGTTTCACGGTCGTTGTCCTTTATCGACGAGGTTCGGCCGCCCCGCCACTGCCAATTTCCGGCAGTCCAGACAGCGCCGAAAAGGGCTCAATCTTCTGCCGGGGTCTCGATCCAGGGGCGCAGCACGGCGCTGACCAGGCCCAGTTCGACCAGGGGGCTGGAGAAGGCGAGCCGATCGGCCTCCAGCCGGTCCTCGGCCTCGAAGATCTCGAGGAAGCCGTCCCCCCGGGGGAAGCTCCCGGCGGTCCTCAGGCGCCCCTCCCGGCGCCAGCGGGCCACCTGTTCCAGGTGCCCCCGGGAGGCCTCCTCGACCTGATCGGGAGGGCCCGTGGCCAGCAAAATTCGCACGTAGAGCGGCATTTGCGGATGCTAGCACGGGGCCGGGCCACCCCCGGGCCCCGCTGCTAGACTGTGCTCTTCTCGGAGCCATGAAGCGATGAACCTGTTCGACCGCGCGGTCAGTCTGACGATCCCCCTGATGCCCAAACCGGTGGTGCGCTATTTCTCGCGCAAGTACATCGCCGGCGAGACCTCCGACGAGGCCTTCGCGGTCATCCGCGACCTGCGGGCCGAGGGGGCACTGGTCACCCTCGACATCCTCGGGGAATTCATCAAGACCCGGGAGGAGGCGGAGCGCAACACCCGGGACTACCAGGAGCTGCTGCGCAAGATCGTCGAGCAGGACCTCAGCGAGACCAACGTCTCGGTCAAGCTCTCGGCCCTGGGGCTGCTGCTCAAGGACCGGGTCTGCCTGGACAACATGCGGGCGCTGATGACCACCGCCGCCGAGGTCGACCGCTTCGTCCGCATCGACATGGAAGACTCCCCCTGCACCACGGCGACCCTGAACATCTACCGCACCCTGCGTTCGGAGTTCGGCGGGAGGGTCGGGGTGGTGCTCCAGTCCCGGCTGCGCCGCACCCTGGACGACATTGACGCCCTGACCGACGAGACGGCCAACTTCCGGCTGTGCAAGGGCATCTACCTCGAGCCCCGGAACATCGCCTACACCGATCCCGAGATCATCCGCCGCAACTTCACCCTTTCGCTGGAACGGATGATTCAGAAGGGCGCCTACGTCGGTATCGCCACCCATGACGAGATTCTGGTCTGGGATGCCCTCGAACTGATCGACCGGCACGGCCTGAATCGCGAGCAGTACGAATTTCAGATGCTGCTGGGAGTCGATGAGCCGCTGCGCCGCATCCTGCTCGACGCCGGACACCGGCTGCGGGTCTACGTGCCCTACGGCGAACAGTGGTACGCGTACTCGGTGCGGCGACTCAAGGAAAACCCCCAGATCGCGGGGTATGCGCTGAAGGCAATCTTCAAGAAGGACTGACCGTCCGCCCCGACGCCCGGCACCCGCCCTTTCTGCGAGGCGACGGGATCGGTCTTAAATCGCCGAATAAAGCCCACAGAATCCGTTTCAGCGGTTTCGCTCCGACGCAATCGCGTCTATACTCCTCGTCCTCAGCGTGCCGCATCGGTGCGCGACGTGGGCAACGACATTGCGGCTCCGGTCCTGGGAGTCGTTCCTTCCCCAAAAAAGGAGATGGTGGGATGGCGAAGAAAAAAGCGACCAAGAAGAAGGCTTCGAAGCGTAAGGCCTCGGCCAAGAAGAAGCCGGCGATGGAAATGCTGCTCGTCGGCAGCAAGGCCAAGGCTGCGCTCAAGGCCCACGGCGTCAACGTCGCCGGTGATGCCCTCGAGAACCTCAACTTCGTGGTCTACTGGTACATCGAGCAGGCTGCCAAGCGCGCCGAAGCCAACGGCCGCAAGACCGTTCGCGCTCACGACTTCATGGTCGGCTAATCCCGCTACGTGCGCTCCCGCGCCGGCGACGGCGCGGGAGTTCACTGCTCCCCGCCCCGCCTTCCGGCCGTTCCGGCTACCCTTCTCCCAGACCCTCCAACTGCCGCAGAACCCCGCGCCTGAGCGGCGAGGTGGCAGGCAGATCCGCGAGAACCCCCTGCAGCAGTTCCCGGGCCTCCCCGCGGGCTCCCCGTGCGCGCAGCAGCATCGCCAGATTGATACGGGGCTCCAGCGCGCCCGCATCCAGCTCCAGGGCCGCGCGGAACTGTTGCTCCGCGTCGGCCGGACGGCGCCCGGCCATCAAGGCCACGCCCAGATTGGTCCGGGCGGAGACCAGCGAGGGATCCAGCTCCACGGCCCGGCCCAGCAGCCGCACCGCCTCGGGTAGGTTCCCCTGCCGGCCGGCGAGTTGGCCGGCCAGGGTCAGATTCAGCGGGTCGTCGGGCGCCTCGAGCCGGGCGGCCTGGATCTCCCGGGCAGCCTCGGCGAAGGCGCCCCGCTTCATCAGCAGCACCGCCAGCCGGCGCCGGGCCCGCCACTTGGAGTCATCCTTGGCCAGATAGTGGCGTAGCTGCGCGGTCTCCAGCGCTTCCCGGCCGCCGGCATCCTTCGCTTCCAGCCGCAGCAGCAGGTAGGCCATCTCGTCGCTGGACTGGTTGCCGTAGGTCACCCGCCGAGGCGGATGGTTCGGATTTCGCGGGTTGGTCGCGCTGTTGTCGTAGCGGAAGCGGACCTTGATCTCGCTCCCCGCCGGCAGGGGCACCGGACGGGCGTAACGGTACTCGTCCTGCCAGTTGAAGTCCCAGTCGAGAATCTTGAGCAGCGGCTCCGCCCCGCCGCCGGGCAGGCTCGCCGTGACCTCGATCTCCTTGCCCAGATAGTGGGCGTGGGGATAGACCCCGAGCGCCTCGACGGCGACCGGCAGGACGAAGCGGTCTTCGACCTCCCAGGCCGGGTCCCCCGCCGGGATGTCCAGTTCCTCGCTGCCCAACATCAGGCTGAAGGGATGCCGGGTCGGCGGACGCTCATTGAAGTAGAGACCGATGCTGGCTTGCAGGGTCTCCGGTTTGCCGGTGGTCGGCATGTGCAGCTGCATCACCAGGTCGCTGCCCGGGTCCAGCTTCCAACCGATGTCCTCGCTGCCCGGGTCGACGTAGTGCCCCGGCGTCCAGCCGAGGAACTGACCGTCGGGCATGATCGACGGACCCATGTCCATGCCGTCGAAGCCGGGACCGGCGCTCGCGGCGTCCAGTTCACGGCTGCCGCTGCCCGTGTCGACCTGGAACACGGCGTGGTGCACCACCCGCGGGTTGTCCGGCTTGAACTCGAAGGCACGGACATGGCGGGAGCGCTCGTGGGTCGCGGGGATGACGAAGTTGCGGAAGACGTCCCGGCCCTCGGAGGGCAGGGTGAAGGGCTCGGTCATGGTCAGCACCAGATCCGGCTCCCCGAGCTGCCAGCCGTCGCTGAACTGCGGCGGCTCGGGCCTGAGCGACCGATCCCCCTCCCGGGCCCCGTCCTCGACCCAGTGTTGGATGGCCAGGAGATCCTGCTCGTTCAGCCGGCGGTCGTGGGCGAACTCGCCGTGGCCCGGGGCCGGGAGCCATGGGGGCATGTAGCCGGACTGCGTGACCGTCTCGATCTGGGAAGCCCGGCGCCGGGCCTCGTCGTAGGTCTGCAGCGGGAAGGGGGCGATGGAGCCGGCGCGGTGACAGGGCACGCAGCTGCGATCGAGGATCGGCGCGACATGTTCGGCGTAGGTCGCCCGGGGCGGTTCGCCGGAACAGCCGGTGAGCAGCCACGCTCCGAGCAGGCCCAGGGTCAGGAGTCGCTTCACGGCCTCAGGTCCTGGATGTAGCAACCCACCGCCTCGGTCTCGTAGGGCGCCGGATCATCGCCTGCGAGCAGTGCGGTCAACACGTCGTGGAGATCCCGGGTGGTCGGCGCAGCCCGTTCCTTGCCGAAAGCGACGAACCGGTCGTCGATCCGGCCGCGATAGATGCGATGGTGGTCGCGGTAGACGGCAACCTCGGGGGTGGTACGAACTCCGCTGTAGTCCACAAGGAGGTGATCCGAGTCGATCAGGGCAGGCATCGCCAGAAGGTACTCCGCACGGTGAGCCTCGATCGAATCCGCGGCGGCCTGAGGGTCTGGATACACGAGAAAGAACTTCGCCTTGTCCCCGAAATCCTCGTGCAGGCGATTCAGTTCGGGCGCGTACCGATTGGAGATCGGGCAGTCCTCCCGCATGAAAACGAAGACCTGCAGGCCGCTTCGCCCGGGGAAGACGCGCACGTAATCGCCCTGCAGATCGTACACGCCCACGAAGACCCAATCCGGGTCGCAGGACAGACTCATGGCACTCGCCAGGAGGATCAGCGCCACGCTCGCGGCTTGCAGCATCCGATGCACGGAAAAAGCGTGTCATGTATCGCAGAAGCAGGCAAGGACACGGTCCTGTCGAATCAGGACCCTGCTTCACCCCACGGATCCTGCCAGATCAGGTAGCCGCGGCCGAGCCAGCGGCGGCGTGTATTGAGCCGGTAGCCTTCCCGGGCCAGCGCCTCCCCCGCCGCCGTGAAGTGCTGACGCTGCCCCCAGGTCGAATGAGCGGCGGTGTGGGCCACCGACCGCTTCCAGGCCTCGAAGAAGGCGTGGATCGGCTCGCCGGGCACGACCCGGTGGATCAGGTTCTTGGGCAGGATCGCCTGGAAGGCTACGGGGTCGAAGCCGGCGCGGAAACTGGTGCCGAAGACCAGCGCCTCGGTGGTGAAGCCCGCCGACTCACCCCGGCGGTAGACGTTGGCCGACCAGTAGCGGCCGTAGGGGTCCGAGGTGCCTTCGAGCAGCAGGCTCCCCGGGAGCATCTGCCCGGCCAGCAGCTCGAGGGCCCCGGCGACCTCGGCCTCGTCGTACTGGCGCAGCACGTTGAAGGCACGCACCAACCGCACGGTCTCCCCCGGCTTGAGCGGCAGGTTGAATCCACCGAGACGGAAGTCGGTGCCCGGGCCCTTGGCCGATTCCGCCGCGGCGACCCGTTCGGCGTCGATCTCGACACCGAGGACTTCGAGCCCCGGGTGGAGCCGGCGCAACCAGCGGGCGCTCTCGAGGGTGGTGACCGGGGTGCGGCCGTAGCCCAGATCGACGAACAGCGCCCGGGCGAAGTCGCCGTCGACCCGCTTGATCAGCGCCGGATCGTAGCCGTGCAGAAAGCGATCGACCCGGCGCAGACGGTTGTTGGCCGTCTTGCCCCGGGTCGCCTTCCCCTGCGGTTTCTCCCGTCGCGCCATGGGAGGGATTGTATGGCCCTCCGTAGCTTTAGCGAAGGAGGGCTACCTGCCGAAGTGCTCCCACAACCCTTCCCCGGTGTAGCCCTCACCGGCGACGATCCAGTAAAGCACCTGCCCCGGCGCCACGGCGGTCCCGTCGACGAAGGAGGTGTCGGTGGCGTCGCCGTCGCCGGCGGTCACGTCGTTGAAGAACGCCTCCGCCGAGGGATCCAGCGAGCGGTAGACCTTGTAGGAGGTCGCCGAACCCACCGGCCACCAGTCGAGCACCGTGTCGCTCCCCTGCCGCTCCACCCGGCGCAGCCGCACCGGCGCGACCGGGTCCTCGTAGGCCCGGGTGATCAGCTCCAGGCTCCAACCGTCCAGGGTGCCCTGGTCGCCGTTGAAGCCGTCGAACATCCGCAGGGTCCAGGTACCGGCAGTGGAGTCGCCGACCAGCACATCGAGGGAATCCACCGGGTTGGTCTCGGTATCGTACCAGGTGTTGATGTTGTTGGCCGAGCCGCCGGTGCGGTCATGAAGCCGGATCTCCTTGCCGCCAGGCGAGATCAGGGTGACGGTCACGTCCCCCTTGTAGGTGTGGGTGATGTCCACCCGCACGTTGACCTCGGCGATCTCCCGGTCCTCGGTCACCACCAGGGTGCTCTCGGTGGTCTGGTTGTCCTGGATCGGCGTCGGCACATCCGCCGAGGGCTCGATGGCGGTGCTCGGCGCCGAGAGCGGCACGAAAAAGGCCTCGGTGGTGCCCGACAGATCTCCGGCAGCGCTCCAGTCAATGGCGAAGGCCAGCTTGTGACCCGCCGGAGCCGCCGGATCGACGTCGAGGGTCATGTGCGGCGCCGCCGATTCCGCCGAGCTGCCCGGGTCGAGATCGGGCCAGGTGGCGCCGGCACCGGTGATCGTGCTGTAGGCGCCGGCGGGAATCAGCGTGCCCTGGATGCCGCTGGCCGTGCCGCCAAGGTTCTCGAGGGTCACCGCCAGGGTGCCGCTCTCGCCGGGATCGAGCCAACCGTCTCCGCCGCCGTCGGCATCGAGACGGTTGCCGGCGTAGGCCAGGTCGGTCAGCCGCGGCGTCAGCGCCACGTCGACCCGCACCGCGTCGGCCCGGGCATCGGCCACACTGAAGGGCACGATCCGCTCCTCGTAACCGGGAGCGCTGACCCGCAGGTCGAAGGTACCGGCGGTGATTGCTCGGTGGTAGTCACCAACCTCCGGGTCGGTATAGAAGTTCTTGTCCCGCCCGACGATCGACAGGGTCGCCGCCAGAGGCTGGCCGCTATCGGCATCGGTCACGATGCCGCGCACGCCGGTGAGCGCCCGATCGAGAAAATCGAGCATCGACTCCCGGTTGTCGTTCCACAGCCCCTCGAGCAGGGACTCCGCCGGGCGCTTGATGTCGTAGAGCTCGACGGTGACCTGGATGTCGCCGTGCCACTCGTAGTTCCAGTCCTGCATGCCGCCGGAAACGGCGTACCAGTCGGCACCGTTGGTGATGCCCTGGGGGAACGAGCCGTTGAACATCGGCGCGTTCTCCTCGGAGTAATCGATGGACAGGTCGATGCAGATGTCGTCGTCGGGGGTCGCGGTGTAGACGCTGTTCCCCGCGGAGTTGTTGTCCCACGGGTAGTTGACCACGGTGGCGCCGCTGTGGAAGTTGGCCGACAGCGACGTGGTGTGGGCGTACTGCCAGTTCATCAACGCCTGGGTCTCCGGCGCGCGGCCGGCCGGGGAGTCGTTGGGGTCGTCGTAGGCGTCGGGGAAGTCCCGGTTGAGATCGACCCCGCCGGCGTTGAAGCGCTGGATCGTCAGGTTCCCGTCGGGGTTCATCAGCGGCATGATCCAGATCTCGATCTCATCGACCATGCGGGTCACCCGGGGATCGGTGCCGTAGTTGTCGGTCAGGTAATCGATCAGCTCGAGGCACATCTCGACGCCGATGGCCTCGTCGCCGTGCATCGTCGAGATGTACTTGAAGCCGGGCTCGTCCTCCTCGGTGTCCGGGTTGTCGGTGATGCGCAGGAACCAGAGTTCCCGTCCCTGCACCGAGTTGCCCGCGGACTCGAGCCGGGTAATCGCCGGATGGTCGGCGATCACCTGGTTCAGCCGGGCCGTCACCGCCGCGTGGTTGCTGTAGGTCAGGTCCGGCGACGGTTCGTCATGGCCGGCGTGGGCCAGCTGATGGGGATCGGCGACGGGACGCCAGTCCAGGCCGATCGAGGCCAGCTTGACGATCTCCTCGGCGGAGAGATACGCGATGATCTGTCCGTTGCTGGTGCGCTGGAGCGCGAACCCGAGATCGGTCAGCCGGTCCCAGGTGGCGACGTCGGACTGCAGGATCCGCGCGGTGGTGAAGATGGCGCGACCGTCGTCATCCACCGGCCGGGGCGCGGTCTTACCCGCCGCCGCCAGGGAACAGGACAGGCACAGCGCGAGCGCCATCGCCGTCGCGAAACGATAAGGGGGGTTCATCGTGTTCGGCCTCTCTTCCGCTTCAGCTCGGATCAGGGACAGACGTCAACGCCGGCGGATTTCGCCCGGGCGGCACCGGCGCCGTCGACTCCGTAGGAGCCTTCGCCGGAACTGCCCCGGGCCACCACCAGGAAGCCGCGGTTGTCGGTCAGGTCAGCCAGCACCGCCGAGGTGCCGCTGCCCAGATTCGCCTCGCAGGTCGGCGCGTAGGCGTTGAGGGGCGTGGCGTAGAGCACGTAGTCGCTGACCGCCGCGCCGGAGGTCGGCGCCGACCAGTTCAACTGGTAGCCGCCGGGGTCCTTGTCGATGGTGAACGGCGTGGCGCCGAGACCGCTCGGGACCTCACCGGGCACCACCGGCGAGCAGAGATAGTCGGTGCGCTCGACGCTGACATCGTCGACGTACCAACCCTCATCGCTGACCGAGGTATCCGAGGCGAAGCGCCAGCGGAACTGCACGGTGCTGCCAGCCAGGCTGTCCAGGGCGACCCGGACCGGCTGGAAGCCGCCGTTGTCGCCGGACCAGGCGTCGCGGCCGGCAAGCGGGCTGCTGTACTGCGTGCTGATGGTGTCGTTGTAGCCACCCTCGACGATCAATGCGCCGGCGTCGGTCCAGGCGCCGCCGTCCTGGGTGTACTCCAGCACGCCGCCGTCGAAGCCCCCCTCGGTGTTGAGGCGATGGGCAAAGATCAGCTCGGTGCCCGGGTCGACCACGAAGGACTCCATGTTCAACACGTGATCGCTGACCTCCGCCGGGTCGGCGACGAACCAGCTGGTGCTGCCGCTCTGGGCCTGGGTCGTTGACTGGGCCCAGCCCGCCGACGCGCCCTGGAGCGTCTGGGCGGTCCAGGTGCCGGGTCCCGACTCCATGTCGTCCTGGTAGTTGATCGTCACCTGGGGCGTGCCGCTCGGGATCGAGACCTCCCGGTTCCAACCCTCGGGCCGCTCGTCGGAGACGAGGAACAGCCCCAGCTCGATGGAGTCGCCGCAGACAAAGCTCGCCGTGGTCGAGATGTTGAAGTGCGGCGCGTTCGAGCCGCGGATCTCGCTGGACGGAATATCGACCCAGTCGGCGCCGCCGTCGTTGAGCACCACCCCCGGAGTCGAGGTGCTCAGCGTGCCGCTGACGTTGGTCGCGTCGAGACTCCCCCGGTTGATCAGGTCGACCAGCAGGCTGAAGGTCTCGTCGACATCGACGATCGAATCGCCGTTGCCGCTGGTGTCGTCGACGGTGGTGGCGTCAACCGAGAGGCTGGGAGCGGGAGCGCCACAGACCGGGCCGTAGGTGCCGTCGATCTGCTCCTCGCCGGTGCCGCTGGGGTCGAGCCAATCACGCAGGCGGGAGCCGGCGGTGCCGTCCCCTTCCCAGGAGGCGGAGATCTTGCCGTATTCGTCCCAGGTGATGCTGCTGCAGGACGCGGTTCCGCCGTGGAGCTGGCCGATGATGCGGGAATCCTGATCGAACAGCGGCGAGCCCGAGGAGCCCCCCTCGGTGGTGCCCTGCTCCCACTCGGTGATGCGCCAGTGGTTCGGCCCGTAGTTGGAGCCGTCGATCACCGGGTCGTCGTTGTAGCAGATCTTCTTCTCGTCGTTGGCCGGGTGGTGGATCCCGTAGGTCTCGCTGGCCGCGGCGGGGTTGCGGTTCCAGCCGTTCCAGTACGGGTTGAAATCCACCGGCGGCATGGTGTTCATCTCGAACAGGGTGAAGTCCGAGTTGCTCGAGGTCGCCCGCAGCACGGCGCCGCCGCCGTGAACATCGTCGGTGGGCGCCAGCCCCGACTCACAGGCCGGCCGCTCGAAGTTGAACAGCAGGCTCATCGACGGACCGTCGGAGACCCAACCG
>CAZBZH010000038.1:0-15209 GCA_964496265.1 uncultured Acidobacteriota bacterium
CTCGCCAGGCCTCATTCATCGCCGGGGCGATGGCGGCCAGGTCGACCTGGGCCTGGGTCTCCCCACGGACCCGGAACGGCTCGCTGAGGAAGAGCACGGCGTCGCCGTCCAGCCGCACGCCCTCCCCCTCGGCGTGCAGGCCGCTGAGCTGCAGCCGCTGGCCGCTGTAGTTGAGCTCGGTGCGGATCTTCAGCGGCAGCGGGCGTTCGATCGGGCTATGGAGAACCGTCGCCGACAGGCGCAGCCCACCCCTTCCGCCGTCGGCCAGCACCCGGCCCCGGGCCTGCAGATCCAGATCGGTGAGTTCGACGCTGAGCGGGATGCCCCGGTCTTCGTAGTTAAAGGCTCCCTGGCTGAGATCCAACCGGCGGATCCGCAGATCGGGCAACTCGGCGGGTTTCTCACCTTCCGCCGGCGGCCCCCCGCCGAGACGCTCCAGGCCCTCGGCGCTCAGGACCACCTCCGGCCGCTGGATCGTGACCTCGGAGAGATGAATGCGGCGGGCCAGCAGGCCGCCGAAGCCGCTCAGCTTCGGCCGGATCCTGGCCTTGTCGAAGGCGATGCGGTCGGGTAGGCCGTCCAACTCCAGGGCGAAGCCGTGGAGGTCCAGGCGGAGCGTGGAGAACCCGATGTCGACGCGGTCGAGGGACACCCTGGCGTCGGGAAGCGCCTGCTCGATTTCGTGCTGAATGCGGTCGCGAACCCAGTCGTCCAGCCGGTCCCGGAGCAGGAACAGTGTCGCGACACAGACGACGATCAGACCGACGAGCCCCCAGAGCAGGCGCCGCAACAGCCGCCGCGCCCGCCCGGGACGGGGGCGTTTGGCTCGTGGCGTCGAGGGCGCCGGAGGCGTCGGGGGCGTAGTCATGATGGTCCCGTTGCGCGACGCGCTTCGGGACTCGGACCGCAGATGATGAGAGCGCTATGCCTCAGTCGTCGTCGTCATCGTCCAGCGAGTCGTCGTCCTCGATATCGTCGTCGGCATCGGCGTAGGAGTCCTCATCCCCCTCGTCCTCCGCTACTGCCACGGCCGTGTCGTCCTCGTCGTCATCCGCCGGCCGGGCCGGAGGCTGCTCGAGCAGACCCTGTTCTTCCAGGGACTGACAGCGCACACAGTACGGCGCCCAGGGAGCAACCTCGAGACGCCTCTCGGCGATCGGCTCTCCGCAGGGGCGGCAGATGCCGAAATCCCCTCGCCGCAGACGCGTGAGCGCCTCGTCGACCAGGCGGAGTTGTTCGCGATCGAGCTCGCTCAGCGAGAGCAGGAACTCTCTTGCGTAAGAACTGACCGCGTAGTCGATGTAATCTTCGGTTCCGTCATCGAGCCGGGCTCGGGTGTCACCCTTGGAGGCTTGATAGGCCTGGGTGAGTTCCCGCTGCTTTTTGAGCAGCAACTCCTCGTAGTGCTTCATCTCGGATGTCAGCGGCCTTCTCTTGACGGGCTTCTTCACCTTCGGCGTCTTGGCCTTGGGTTCGGTCGCCTTTGACTTGGTTACAGGTTTCTTCGCAGCGGGTTTGGGCGCTGCTTTCTTCTTGGGCGGCGCGGCGGGAGCCGGGGCGCTCTTTGCCGGCGTCTTCTTGACGGCGGGCTTGGTGGCTACTTTCCTGGTAGCTGCCTTCTTGGCCGGAGCCTTCTTGGCGGGAGCCTTCTTGGGGGCAGCCTTCTTGGTGACCTTCGCGGTCGCCTTCTTGGCGGGCTTGGCGGCCACCTTCTTGGTGACCTTCTTGGTGACCTTCTTCTTGGCGGCTTTCTTGGCTACCTTCTTGGCTACCTTCTTGGTCGCCGTCTTCTTGGCTACCTTCTTGGTCGCCGTCTTCTTGCTCGCCGTCTTCTTGCTCGCCACCTTCTTCTTGGCGACCTTCTTGGACGCCGCCTTCTTGGCAGCAGCCTTCTTTACCGTCTTCTTGGGGGCGGCTTTCTTGGTGGTTTTCTTGGCGGCCTTTTTCTTCGCCGCGACCTTTCGCTTGGCGGTTTTCGCCACGAGCGTACCTCCAGTTCTAGTGCCGCCTTGCCCCCGGCGGCAGCCGGGCCGGGGATTCCCCGGGCCCAAAGGGCGCGCAAATATAAACTCCGCCCCCGAAGCCGTCAAGACGCATTCATCGACCTTACTGGGTCCCCGATCCACCCCCGCCGATCTCGGCCAGAACGGCATGGGCCGCGGCCAGCCGGGCGATGGGCACCCGGTAGGGGCTGCACGAGACGTAGTCCAGCCCGGTCCGGTGGAAGAAACCCACCGAGTCCGGATCCCCGCCGTGCTCACCGCAGATCCCGATCTTGAGCCCCGGCCGGGCGCCCCGGCCGGCCTCGACCCCCCGCCGGACCAGCGCGCCGACGCCGTCGGGGTCGATGCTCTCGAAGGGATCCCGAGGCAGGATGCGGTCGTCGAGGTAGGCCGGGAGGAACTTGCCGATATCGTCCCGGCTGAATCCGTAGGTCATCTGGGTCAGATCGTTGGTGCCGAAGGAGAAGAACTCCGCCTCGGAAGCGACCTGATCGGCGACCACGCAGGCCCGGGGCACCTCCATCATCGTCCCGACCAGGTAGCGCAGCTTCCTCTTGTGCTTGCGCTGGACATCCCGTGCCACGGCGTCGATGCGTTCGCGCAGCCGGCTCAGTTCCGGGACGCTGCCGACCAGCGGGATCATCACTTCGGGGAGAACCCTGGCTCCCCTGGACCGTGCGGCAAAGGCCGCCTCGAAGATCGCCTGGGCCTGCATCTCGTAGATCTCGGGGAAGGTCAGGCCGAGCCGGCACCCGCGGTGGCCGAGCATCGGGTTCGACTCGTGCAGCTGCTCCGCCTTCTCCAGCAGGACTTTCTTCGGCACTCCCATTTCCTTGGCCAGGGCCGCGAACTGCTTGTCGGTGGTGGGTAGGAACTCATGGAGCGGCGGGTCGAGCAGCCGGATGGTCACCGGCAGACCGTCCATCGCCTTGAAGATGCCGGTGAAGTCCTTGCGCTGCATCGGCAACAGCTTGCGCAACGCCCGCCGGCGCTGGCGTTCGTCCTCGGCGAGGATCATCTCGCGAACCGCCATGATGCGGTCCTCGGCGAAGAACATGTGCTCGGTGCGGCAAAGGCCGATGCCTTCGGCGCCGAAGGCCCGGGCGACGGCGGAGTCCCGCGGGGTGTCGGCGTTGGTGCGGACCTTCAGCCGGCGCAGCTTGTCGGCCCAGCTCATCAGCTTGGCGAAGCGGCGGTACAGTGGCGAATCCGCCGGCTTCAGCTTGCCCTCGACCAGCACCTGCTGGATCTCCGAGGGATGGGGCGCCAGATGCCCGGTCAGCACCTCACCGGTAGTGCCGTACATCGAGAGCAGGTCTCCCTCCTTGAAGCTCTTGCGTCCGACCCGCAGCCGTTTGGCCTTATCGTCGACCTGAAGGCTCTCGGCGCCGACGATGCAGGGTTTCCCCATGCCCCGGGCGACCACCGCGGCATGGGAGGTCATCCCGCCGCGGCTGGTGACGATACCGGCGGCGGCGACCATCCCACCCAGATCCTCGGGGCTGGTCTCGGTTCGTACCAGCAGCACCGCTTTGCCCCGGGAGGCCATTTTCTGCGCCTGCTCGGCACTGAACGCGAGGGCCCCGGTCGCGGCGCCGGGTCCGGCGGGTAGCCCGCGAGCGAGGAGCCGACCTCCCTTGCGCGCCTGCTCCAGTTCCACGGGGTCGAAGATCGGCGCCAGCAGTTGAATCAGCATCTCCGGCTCGACCCGTTGCAGGACCTCATCCCGTTTGATGGCCCGTGACTCGTACAGATCGAAGGCGATGTTCACCGCGGCGACGCCGGTCCGTTTTCCGGTGCGGGTCTGGAGCATGAACAGCTCTCCCCGCTCGATGGTGAACTCGACGTCCTGCATGTCCCGGTAGTGTTTCTCCAGGGTCTTGCGGATCGACTGGAGTTGCGCATACGCCTCGGGCATGGCGCTCTCGAGGGAGTTGTCCCCACCTCGCCCGGCCGAGATCGGTTGCGGGGTGCGAATGCCCGCGACGACATCCTCACCCTGGGCGTTGCGCAGGTATTCGCCGTAGAGGGCGTTGTCGCCGGTGGACGGGTTGCGGGTGAAGGCCACGCCGGTGGCGCAATCCTCGCCGAGGTTCCCGAATACCATCGCCTGGACGTTGACCGCCGTGCCGAGGCTGTCCGCGATGCCGTACTTTCGCCGGTAGAGCCGGGCCCGGGCGTTGTCCCAGCTGGCGAACACGGCGCCGATCGCACCCCAGAGCTGATCCCAGGGATCCTGGGGGAACGGTTTACCCGACCGCCGGGAGACGATCTTCTTGAAGGTCGTGCACAGGCTCGCCAGGTCCTTGGCGCTGAGCGCGGTGTCGTCCTTGACGCCGCGTTTCTTCTTCAGTGCCTCGAATTTGCTCTCGAACTCTCCCTTGTGAATCCCGAGGACCACGTCGGCGTACATCATCAGGAAACGCCGGTAGGAGTCGTAGGCGAAGCGCCGATCCCCGACGCTGCGGGCCAGCCCCTCGACCGCCTCGTCATTCAGGCCGAGGTTGAGGATCGTGTCCATCATCCCGGGCATCGAGAACTTGGCGCCGGAGCGGACGGAGACCAGCAGCGGGTCGGTCAGGTCGCCGAAGCGCTTGCCCCGGCTCTTCTCGACGCGGCGCATCGCCTTGCGCACCTGACTCTCCAGCCCGTCGGGAAGGCGGCGCCGTGCAGCGAAATAGGCGTTGCAGGCGCGTGTCGAGATGGTGAAGCCGGGGGGGACGGGGATGCCCATGTTGGTCATCTCGGCGAGGTTGGCGCCCTTGCCGCCGAGGAGGTCTTTCTGGCCCGCGTTCCCCTCCGCGCGGCCGTCGCCGAAGCTGTACACCATCTTGGGCATCAGTCTCTCCTTTCGGCCTGACCCGCCAGCTCACGGATATCGAAGCAACGGATCAGCAGGCTACGCAGCCGCCCCAGCATCGCCTTGCGCCCGCTGGAGGATGCGGGGTCGTTCGGATCGTTGACCAGCACCTTCTCGAAGAACAGATCCACCGGGGCGGCGAAGGCGGCGAGCCCGTCGATCACGCCGGCGTAGTCCCGTTTGTCGATCAGCCCGCCCAGCTCGGATTCGCCGCGCTCGAGGGCGGCTGCCAGAGCCCGGGCGGTCTCGTCGGATTCTTCCCAGCCGGCGGGCGGAGAACCCTCGCCCTGGCTCTTGACCAGGATGTTGTCGACTCGCTTGGTCAGCTCCACGAGGCGGGCGAAGTCCTCGCGAGAGCGAACGGTCTGGATCGCCCGCAGCCGCTCGGCAATGTCGGGCAGCGTGCAGTTCGCGGCTTCCTCTCCATCCTCCGGCAGCACGGCCCGCACCTCGTTGACCGCCCAGCCGCTCTCGCGGAGATAGCTGCGCAGACGCTCGGCGAGGAAGGACAGGGTTGCGTCGTTCCCCTCCGCGAGCCGGTTGAGATCGGTCAGGCTGATCGGCCAGCCGCGCTCGATGGCGATGCGGTAGATGCCGCTGGTCGCCCGGCGCAGCCCGAAGGGATCCCGCGAGCCGCTGGGCACCTCTCCGGCGGCGACCAGCCGAACCGAGGTGTCGAGCTTGTCGGCGATGGCGACCACGGCGCCCTCGGCGCTGTCGGGCAGCGCGTCCTCGGGGCCCTGGGGACGATAGTGTTCGTAGACCGCCGAGCAGAGCGCCTCGGGCTCCCCTTCCTCCCGCAGCAACAGCCCCCCGACGATCCCCTGGAGTTCGGGGAACTCGCCGACGGTTCCGGTGACCAGGTCGTTCTTGCACAGCCGCGCGGCGCGCCCGCAGATCTCGGCGGCGTTCTTGTCGAGGCCGACCGCCTCGCCGAGGCCCGCAGCCAGGGCGGAGACGCGCTCCGCCTTCTCGGCGTAGGTTCCGATCTTGGCGTGGAACACCACCTGCTCCAGCCGGCGACCGTGTTCTTCCAGCGAGCGCTTGCGATCTTCGGCCCAGAAGAAGCGCGCATCCTCCAGGCGCCCGCTGACCACCCACTCGTTCCCCCGGCGGATGTGCCCGGAGGGATCCCGGTCGGTGTTGGCCACGGCGAGGAACCCGGGCAGCAGCTTGCCCGCTCCGTCCTGCACCGAGAAGCATTTCTGGTGATAGCGCAGGGTGGTGACGAGGATTTCCTTGGGCAGGGCCAGGAAGTCCGCCTCGAAGCCGCCGGCCACCACCGCCGGCCACTCGGCGAGATCGGCGATCTCGTCCAGCAGGTCGGGATCGTCGACGATGCGGCCGCCCAGGCTCTCGGCACCGGCGGCCAATCGTTGGGCCAGGGTCTCGCGGCGGCGAGACGGCAGGGCGACGACGTAGACCGACTCGAGGTCGGACTCGTAGGTCCCGGGCCCCTTGACCTCGACCTCCCGCTCCCCGAGGAAGCGGTGGCCGCGAGACCGGTTCCCCGCCCGCACCCCGAACAGCTCCAGCGGAAGGGTCCGCTCGCCGTGGAGCGCAACCAGCCAATGCACCGGTCGCACCCAGCGGTGGGTACCCTCGGCCCAACGCATCGTCTTGGGGAAGGACATGCCGGAGACGCTGGCGGGAAGCTCCCGGGCCAGCAGGTCGCCGATGTCCAGTCCGGTGACCTTGCGGTCGAAGGCGGCATAGGCCCCTTTGTCGTTCTCGACCTTGCGCAACTCGCCCGGGTCGATTCCCTGTTTGCGGGCGAAACCGACGGCGGCCTTGCTCGGAGCGCCGGACTCGTCGAAGGCAATCTTGGCCGGCGGGCCGAGGACCAGCTCCTCGCGATCCTCCTGCCGGGTCTGGACCTCCTCGACGATCACCGCGAGCCGGCGGGAGCCGCCCAGGTTCCGGGCCGCGCCGTGCTCCATGCGGCCCTGCTCGAGGATGCGTAGGATGCGGGCTTCCAGGTCGGCAGCCGCCGATTCGATCATGCGCGAGGGGATCTCCTCGCAGCCGATCTCGATCAGGAGCGGGGCTTTCATTGCGCCGTTGTCGCTCATCGCGCTCAGGCCTCCTTCGCCACGGTGTCGCGGAGCAGCGGGAAGCCGGCGGCCTCCCGGCGCACCAGGTAGGCGTCGGCGACGGCGCAGGCGAGTCGCCGGACCCGGCCGATGAACGCGGCTCGCTCGGTCACGCTGAGCGCGCCGCGGGCGTCGAGCACGTTGAACAGATGAGAGCACTTGAGGGTTGCTTCGTAGGCCGGGAGCGGCAGCGGCGCCGCCTCTCCCTCCTGTTCGCGCGTGAGCAACCGCCCCGCCTCGGATTCCCAGCTCTCGAAGGTGCGCCGCAGCAGGTCGATGTCCGCTTCCTCGAACGAGTAGATCGAGTGTTCGACCTCCTCGGCGTGGCGGACGTCGCCGTAGGTCAGCCGATCGTTCCAGGGAATATCGAAAATGTTCCGGATGTCGTTGAGGAACATGCAGATTCGTTCAATGCCATAGGTCAGTTCGACGGAGATCGGCGAGAGCTCCTTGCCGCCCGACTGCTGGAAGTAGGTGAACTGGGAGATCTCCATGCCGTCCATCACCACCTGCCAGCCGACGCCGGCGGCGCCGAGGGTCGGCGACTCCCAGTTGTCCTCCTCGAAGCGGATGTCGTGCTCGAGCGGGTCGATACCGAAGGCCTCCAGGGACTTGAGGTACAGCTCCTGCACGTCGAGGGGGGCCGGCTTCAACACCACCTGGAACTGGTAGTGCTTGTAGACCCGCATCGGGTTCTCGCCGTAGCGGCCGTCAACCGGGCGGCGGGAGGGTTGGCAGTACGCGACCCGCCAGGGCTCGGGGCCCAGCACCCGGAAGAAGGTGTCGGGCGCCATGGTGCCGGCGCCGACCTCGAGGTCGTAGGGTTGTTGCAGGACACAGCCAAGGTCCCCCCAGTAGCGCTGGATGCCTTGAAGTAGCTGTTGGAAGTTCACGGAGTCTCCTAGGAACCCAGCGCGCGCAGCGCCGCGTCGAAGTGTCGATAGGAACGGAAGCCGCGCTCGACGAAGGCCTGCAGGGTTCCCCGCAAGAGCAACTCGAGTGCGCCGCCGGGGCGCGAGGCTTCGCGATGGTCGGCGAGTTCGGCGGGAGCGCGGCGGATGGCGTCGACGAGAAAGGCGCGCTCGCCCTTGTGCAGTAGCCGGGCCGAGCGCCCTTCGCTGCGGGCGCAGGTCGGACAGACCAGGCCGTCGTCGGCGGATACCCAGCAACGCTCGCCGAGGTCGGTTCCGCAGCCGTTGCAGCGGCGAATCTCGGGGAGCAGGCCGTGGAGCTTGAGGGTCCAGAGTTCGAAGTAGCGCACCGCGACCTCGGGCGGCATGCCCTCCTCCAACGCCTCGAGGACGGCCGCGAGCAGCCGGAACATGGCGTGGTCCGACTCCCCTTCGCGCACCATGGCACCGGCCACCTCGCAGAGGATCGCGCAGGCGGCCTGATGCACCGGCTCCGCCTGCATGGTGGCGAAACTACGCCGGGCTTCGAGGGTGTCGATGCGGTGCAGATCCCGGCCGCTACGCTCGCTCCACTCCGCGGCGACCCGGGTCATCGGCTCGAGGGCGCCGCCGAAACGCTTGCGGCTGCGCCGGGCGGCACGGGCCACGCCGCGCACGGTTCCGGTGCGCGCCGTCAGCAGGGTAACGATCAGATCGGTCTCGCCGAGCTGGTGGGTCCCCAACACGAATGCCTCGTCCCGTTGCTGTCTCAAGAGCCTGCTCGCAAAGGCGGGATTCTACCACCTGGGGGCGCTCAGTCGATTCCCAGCTCGTGGAGGGTCCGGGCGTCATCCCGCCAGGACGGCCGGACCCGGACCCACAGCCGCAGCATCACCCGGGTGTCCAGCAGCGATTCGAGGTCGGCCCGGGCTTCGCTGCCGATGGTCCGCAGGAGGCCCCCCTCCTTGCCGATGACGATCCCCTTCTGGGAGTCCCGCTCGACGAGGATCGTGGCGTCGATCTCCACGAGCGCCCGATCGGTGTCCTTCCAGCGCTCGATCAGCACGGCGGTGGCGTGAGGCAGCTCCTCCCGGGTGTGGTGCAGCACCTTCTCCCGGATCCACTCGGCGGCCAGGGCGCGTTCCGGCTGGTCGGTGTACTGGTCGTCGGGGAAGAGCGGAGGCCCCTCGGGCAACTGCTCGATGATGCGATCCAGCAGCCGATCGCAGCCGCTCCCGGTCCGCGCCGAGACCGGCACCGCTTCGGGGTAGCCCCAACCATCGACCACCAGGCCGAGCATCGGCAGCAGCTTCTCCTTGGGATGGACCCGGTCGACCTTGTTCAGCACCCCGATCTTCGGCTGCTCGACATGGGCCAGCAGTTCGGCGGTGCGGCGGTCGCCGGGGCCGGCGCCCCGGGATGCGTCGATCACGTGCAGCACGAGATCGACCGAGCGCAAGGTCTCCCGGGCGGTCTCGATCATGGCATGGTTCATCCGGTGCTTCGGCTTGTGGAACCCCGGCGTATCGACGAAAACCACCTGGGCCCGCTCGGGTACGGCGCAGACTCCCGTGATTCGGTTACGGGTCGTCTGGGGCACGTCGGCCACGGCGGAGACCTTCTCGCCCACGAAGCGATTGAGCAAGGTGGACTTGCCGACGTTGGTCCAGCCGCAGAGCGCGACGAAACCTGAGCGGAAACCGCTCATGACTCCTCCCGCTCCGGACCGGGGAGCGGTCCGCGGATGCGCACCCGGTAGACCCGGCGCTTGTCCGCCTCGAGGGTTTCGAAGTAGAGCCCGTAACGTTCGATGACTTCGCCGCCCTGGGGCACCCGGCCGAAGGCGGACACGACCAGGCCGCCCACGGTGTCGAAGTCCCGCTCGCCGATCTCGATCTCGAACAGGGTCTCGATCTGCCGCACGTGGGCCAGGGCGCTGACGAGCCAGGAGCCGTCCTGCTCCTGCTGAACCAGCGATTCCTCGGGATCGTGTTCGTCCCGGATGTCCCCGACGATCTCCTCCAGCAGATCCTCCAGGGTCACGAGCCCCGCGATGCCGCCGTACTCGTCGACGACGATGGCGAGCTGGGTGCGCAGGCGCATCTCTCGCAGCAGGTCCGCGGCGGTCAGCGTCTCGGGGACGAACAACACCGTGCGGGCGTAGTCGCTGACCCGGGCCTGCTCCTGGCCGTCCCGCCAGGCGCGGAACAGATCCCGGGCGTGCATCACGCCGACGACGTTGTCGATGGTTCCCTGGAACACCGGGAGCTTGGAGTGCCCGCCGTCGAGCACCCCGCTGCGGGCCTCGGCGACGGTCGCTTCGGCGGACAGCGCGACAATATCCGTCCGCGGGGTCATGATCTCCCGCACCCGGGTCTCGTCGAGGTCGACGATGCCCCGCATCATCTTCCCCTCTTCCTTTTCCAGCAGCCCCTCACGCTCACCGGCTTCGATGAAGGCCTCGACCTCTTCCTCCTGCTCGGTCTCCCGGTCGTCCTCGCTCTGTTCGGGAGGCTCGATCCGGCGCAGGATTGCGGAGAGAGGCGCCACGACCGGCAGCAGGATCAGGTGAACGGCCCGCACGATCGGCGCGCAGGCCCGCAGGGCGCCCCGGGGATTGCGCAGGGCGATGACTCGCGCCGCGACCACCTCGAGCAGCAGGATGCCGAACAGCGCCCCGGCGAGCAGCCCGATCAGCCAGGGTGTGTCCAGGCCCAGCGCCTGGGCCATGGCCCCCAGCAGCAGGCAGCCTCCGATCGGGCTGAGCTGCTTGGCCAGCAGAAGCGAGGTGCGGTAACCGGAGGAGGGTTCCTTCAACTCGTTGAGAAAGCGAAGGCCGTTGGTCTGATCGCCACTGACCCGCTGGACCGCGACCCGGGTCAGGGCGGACACCGCGACGAGGACCACGGCCAGGGAGAGCTCCAGCAGAAACAGGATCGAGCCGCCGACGCCGGCGACGATCAACCAGGTGGTCTGTTCGCCGGCGTTCAACGTGCCGCCGGCGCGAAGCGGCGCACGAGCCGGTTCTGCAGACGCATCATCGTCCCGTCGTCGGTCTCGTGATCGTGCCCCATCAGGTGCAGTAGGCCGTGGATCGTCAGGACCCTGAGCTCATGCTCCAGCCCGGCGCGGGCCTGGCGCGCCGCCTGTTCGACGGAGATGACGATATCCCCGAGGTGGCGTTCCCCCGGGGGAAGCGCGTCGTCGCAGGGAAAGGAAAGGACGTCGGTGGTGCGGTCCTTGTGGCGAAAGTCCCGGTTCATCTGCCGCATCCGGCGATCGGAGACCAGGCAGATCGCGGCCTCGTCGGCGTCGCACTCGAGGGAATCCAGCACGTCAGCCGCCAGTTCGCCGAGGCCGTCCCGATCGACCGGGTGGCGTCGTTGGCGGTTGAGCACGGTTACCTGGACCCGTGGGCGTGTCACGTCTCTTGCTGCGCCTCGCGCTGGGCCTGGTGCTTCTCGTAGGCGACGATGATGCGCTGCACCAGCGGATGGCGCACTACGTCCGCCTGATCGAAGCGGACGAAGGCGATTCCCGGAATGCCGGAAACGACCCGGCTCGCCTCGATCAGGCCGGACCGCCGTTCATCGGGCAGATCGATCTGGGTCACGTCGCCGGTGACCACCGCCTTGGAATCGAAGCCGATGCGGGTGAGGAACATCTTCATCTGCTCGGGGGTCGTGTTCTGGGCCTCATCCAGGATCACGAACGCTTCGTTGAGCGTCCGGCCGCGCATGAACGCCAGGGGCGCCACCTCGATGGTTCCCCGCTCCAGCAGCCGTTCCGCCCGCTCGGGCTCCAGCAGGTCGTAGAGCGCGTCGTAGAGCGGACGCAGATAGGGGTCGACCTTGGCCGCGATGTCTCCGGGCAGGAAGCCGAGGCGCTCCCCGGCCTCGACCGCCGGGCGTGCGAGCACGATGCGCTTGACCCGGCGCTCGTTGAACATGGCGACCGCCATGGCCACGGCCAGGTAGGTCTTGCCCGTACCCGCCGGCCCGATGCCGAAGACCATGTCGTTACGCCGGATGGCCTCGATGTAGCGCCGTTGGTTCGACGATTTGGGCACCACCGCCTTCTTCGCCGACGGCGTGATCCGGGAGTCGACGAAGTGGTCGGCGAGTTGGGCCTCGGGGTCTCGCTCGAAGATCTTGATCGCGGTCTTGAAGTCTTCGCGGCCGAGGGGGATGCCGATCTCATGAAGCTCGGCGAGTTGACGCAGCAGTGCCTCGACCCGCGCCTCCATGCCCGCGGGATCGCCGCTCTCCGGGGTGCCGTTGACGGTGACCTCGTCGCCGCGCGCCGAGACACGCACACCAAACCGCTCCTCGATCAGTCGGAGCGCCTCGTCATGGTGGCCCGCAAGCGCCTCGAGGACCTTGCCGCCCAGGTTCATCGTCTTCATCGGTGTGTTGTCGATTGCGGGCGAACGCTAACACGCTGTCGGAGGGGGGTCAACGGTCCCCTCCCTCCCCCGAGCCCCCGGTCGCTTGGGGCTTCAGCACCTGCAAATGCAGCTCCCTCAGCTGAGCCTCGTCGACCGGCGAGGGAGACTCGGTCATCAGGCAGGAGGCGCTGGTGGTCTTGGGGAAGGCGATCACGTCCCGGATCGACTCGCAGCCGCTGAGCAGCGCGCAGGTGCGGTCGAAACCCACGGCGATTCCGCCGTGGGGCGGCGCACCCGAGGCCAGCGCTCCGAGCAGGAAGCCGAACTTGTCCTCGGCCTCTTCCTCGTCGATCCCCAGGGCCCGGAAGACCTGATCCTGGACATCCTGACGATGGATACGGATGCTGCCGCCGGCGATCTCGGTGCCGTTGAGCACCAGGTCGTAGGCCTGGGCCCGGACCGAGCCCGGGTCCTCGGCGAGCTTGTCCAGCTCATCCCAGCGCGGGGCGGTGAACGGATGGTGCTTGGCCACGAAACGCCCGGCATCCTCGTCCCACTCCAGCAGCGGGAAGTCCTCGACCCAGCAGAGCTCCCAGCGATCGGCGGGGATCAGGTCCAGCTCCTCGGCAATGCTCAGCCGCAGGGTGCCGAGCACCCGTTCGCAGATCTCCTGGCTGTCGGCGACCAGCAGGGCCACATCGCCGGTCCCCGCACCGAGCGCCTCGGCGATCGCCTTGCACCGTTCCTCGCCGAGGGCCTTGAGCGCCGGCGAGGAGATCTTGCCCTCCTCGAGCTTGATCCAGACCAGGCCTCCGGCACCGGCGCGTTTGGCCTGCTCTTGCCAGCCGTCGAGCACCTTGCGTGAGGAGGTCGCCGCGGCTCCGGGTGCGACGATGCCCCGCACCATGCCGCCGGCGTCGATGGCGCCGTCGAACACGCGGAAGCCGGTTCCCGCGACGCTGTCGCCCGGGTCCTGGATTTCCATGCCGAAGCGCAGATCCGGCCGGTCGATCCCGAAGCGGCGCATCGCCTCGTCGTAGGGCATGCGCCGGAACGGCCGCGGGATCTCGACGCCGATCTCGGCGAACATCGTGGCGACCATCTCCTCGAGCAGTCCGTAGATCTTCTCCGGCGTGGCAAAGGACATCTCGATGTCGATCTGGGTGAACTCGGGCTGGCGATCGGCGCGCAGGTCTTCATCCCGGAAGCAACGGACGAACTGGAAGTACTTCTCGAAGCCGGAGACCATGAGCAACTGTTTGAACAGCTGGGGGGACTGGGGCAACGCGTAGAACTGCCCCGGGTGCACCCGGCTGGGAACGAGGTAGTCCCGGGCGCCCTCGGGGGTCGAACGGGTCAGCATCGGCGTCTCGACCTCGACGAAGCCCTGGCCGTCAAGCACCCCCCGGGCCGCCCGGCCCAACTGGTGCCGCAGGAACAGCGGGCGCTGCACCTTGGGACGGCGCAGGTCGACGTAGCGGTACTTGAGCCGGATTTCCTCGCTGGCCTCGGTATCGTCGTCCACCTGGATCGGGACGTGGGTGGCGCGATTGTGCAGCGCGACCTGGTGGCCCCGCACCTCCACCATGCCGGTGGGATGCTCCGGGTTCGGCTGTTCCCGAGGGCGCACCACGCCCCGAATGCCGACCACGTACTCCGCGCGGAGTTGCTCGGCATCCTTGTGAGCTTCGGCATTCTCGGAGGGGTCGAACACCACCTGCACCGAGCCGGTGCGATCCCGCACCTCGATGAAGATCAGCTGGCCCAGGTCCCGGCGACGATGGACCCAGCCGGTCAGGACGACCTCGCGCCCGGCGCCGGCGTCCTCCTCGGTGACCTCGCCGCAACCTACGGTGCGATCCAGTAGCTCCAACCCGTTGCTGCTCATGCACCCTCCGCTCACCCAGAATCCAAACCCCGCTTGTAACACACGCTTCGCGGCGCCGCCAAACCCGGCGCGCGGACGGGCGCGCGGCCTCTCCACGGTCTACAATCGCCGGGCTTTGCTTCAACGTTTTCAACGATTTCCGGCAACCCGCCGGCTGCTGCTCGCCATCCTGCTGGCGGCGGCGCTCGTGTGTGCAGCCCCGGCCCTGGCTCAGTACGACGGGGACGACCCGTTCCGTAACGTGGACTTCCAGTCCCGGGACGCCGCCGGGGAGACCGCCTGGATCCCGCCGCTGATCCTGCGCGTCGAGCGGGAGGTTCCCCTGCCGGGTCCCCTGCCCGCCGGGCCGATGACCGTCGACGACCCATTCCTGGAGGTGCGCCTCGGGGTTGCCGGGGGTGTTGCGGTGATCCATCCCGCGAGCGGTCTACGTCGCATCGATCCGGGTTCTCTCCCGCCCGGGGGCAAGGACAACCCTGGGGAGGTCGGGGAACCCGGGGCCTCCGCCTGGGTGGTCAGTCCCCAGGGAAAGCGGCGATTCCGCACCTGGGACAACGGCCGGGTCGAGTCCCAACGGGCCTGTCGCTCCTGCAAGCGCACCTGGCGGCGCAGTTGGCGAGGCCGGATCCCCGCCGGTGCCGGCGCGGTGCCGCTGGTGCGCGACGACGACCTGTTCGTCGGCGGCCTGGACAACCAGCTCTACGCCTTCCGCGCCCGCAACGGGCACCGGCTGTGGTCGGTCGACCTGGGCGAGCGGCTCTCGTTTCCACCGACCCTGTGGCGTGGCGCGATTCCGGTTCCGGCTCCCGCCGAGCCGGCCACCGATCTGGTGCTGCTGGTGCCCGACGGAGGCCGCACGATCCTGGTGTTCGAACCGCTCACCGGCCGGCGGATCGCCCGCTACCGTCTCGATGATCCCGAGAGCCGACTTGTCGGCCCGGCCCGGGCGGTGGGGTCGCAGATCGTGGCGCCGCGGCAGTACTACGACGAGGATCAGGCGTCGCTGCTCGTCTTCACGTTGCAGCTGCAGACCGACTAGTTCGTCCTCTCGCGGGTACCTGGTCGTCTCGGGTGTAACTAGTCGTCTC